>CAXMZV010000067.1:0-12179 GCA_964199985.1 Candidatus Ilumatobacter isfjordensis
ACAGCGCCCTCGGATGCGGTACCACCGGCACCGGCACCGCCACCGCCACCGCCATCGACGAGCAACGGTCCGTTCCCGCCGCCTCCGCCCGATCCACCGGAGCCGGACGACCCGGCATCACCGCTGACGCCATCAAGACCAAGCGGAACCGTTGCACCGTCATCGGCCGCGTCCGAGCCCACGCCACCGTTGCCACCGGGACCTCCGTTGCCCCCAGAGCCACCGCGCCCTGCTTCACCGTCCGGCGAGTCACCCGACCCGCCAGCACCGCCGCCCGGAGCGTCGGAGCCGTCGCTGGTGTTGCCACCGTCGCCGCCGCGGCCTCCTGCGATGCCACCCGAACCGCCACCCAAACCAGCATCACGACCACTCGCGTTCCCGCCTGCCGACGCGGTACCCGACGGGGCGTCGACAGCCACGCCGTCGCCACCGCGGCCGCCGCGTCCGGCATTGACGGTTGACCGTTCGATCCGCACCTCGGTCGCCCCACCGACAAAAATACCCGAACCGCGGCCACCTGGGCCACCGTCTGCTCCGGCTCCACCATTGCCACCGACGATGCGGCTGTCGAGCACACTGACGGTGCCCGCATCTTGAACCAGCACACCTGCGGAGTTGTTGCCCGTTGAGGCATCGCCGGCGGAGACCTCGATTGCAGACAGCCAACGCTCGGAGGACCCCGTCGCACGAATGGCGATTGCTGCTCCGTTGATCACTGCACGCTGATTGGTGTTGCGCATCCAATTCTCGTCGAATCCGCCGTACAGGCTCATCCCGTCGCTCAACTCGAGCGACGCCGCAGCGGTGTCGTACGTCCCGACGCTCCGCACGTAGACGTCCTTCCCAGGGGCCGACTGCACTGCCGCTGGCAGGCTGCGGAAGGGCGCGCCGATCGATCCGTCGGCGCCGTCATCGCCGCGTTCGCCGTCGACGAAGACCGCTTGATCTGCATCTTCGAATACCCGGACGATGACATCGTCCGTTGCGACTCCATCGGTTCCGGCGACCTCGAGGGTGAAGGCAAGCGTCGACACGTCGAACGGCGCAATGGCCACGGCTTCGGCGCCGCGCAAGCTGCCGACACCGGCCGTCACATCCGGGCCTGCCGTCTGCGTCCAGCGGACGGCGGCATTCGGTGTGCCCTCGGCAAGATTCGCAGCAACCAGCATGAACTCGACCGCCCGATCGACGAGCAAGTCCTCCCCCGCCTCCGCATTCGCCAGCAGTAACACCGTGGTCGACGGTGTCGTCGTCGTGGACGCAACCGTGGTCGTCGTGGCTTCCGTCGTGGTGGTCGCTCGTTCGGTGCTCAGCACCGACGTCGGGAGCACGGTCGACGGCGCCGCGGACTCGTCGCCACCTTGCGAGGCGACGAACGCGATCATGCCGGCAATGAGCACGAGCACCGCACCAACACTCAGCGCGATCAGGAGATTGCGCTGACGACGCTCTTGCGGGCTGAGCGGCGGCCGACCAGGTGGGCCGTTCACGGCCACTGGCCGCCCTGCATTCCAGTCGTTCGTCATCGTCGTCAGCCTTCCGGGACCCCTGACGGTAGCCACGGAACGCCGTCAACGTGCGCCGCCGAGGCGAAGCGGCGGCGTGCCGTCAGACCAGGTGCCGTCGAAGAAACCCCAGCGCAGTGATGACGGAGAACTGCCGCATCAGCTCGCGCAGGCCCGGCATGTTGGCCTGTCGGACCTCTTCGAAGCCCGGCCCAACCATCCCGACGAAAAGTGTTCCGACCGGTTGTCCGTCCTGTTCGGCAGGTCCGGCCACGCCGGTCAGTGACAGCCCGATGTCGGCACCCAGGCGGTCTCGCACGCCCACCGCCATTTGCCGTGCGGCGTCTTCGCTGACCACCGGTCCATCACCGACGCCGAGCAGCGTCTGCTTGACCTCGGTGGCATAGCTGATGACTCCACCCCTGAACACATCGCTCGAACCCGGGATGTCAGTGAGTCGCCCACCGACCAGACCGCCGGTGACCGATTCGGCAACTGCCAGCGTGAGACCGCGTTGGCGACACAGGTCGAGCACGACCGACTCCATCGTGTCATCGTCGGTCCCGAAGATGAGGTCGTCGATCTCGTGGCGGACTGCCACCTCCCACTGGTCGAGCTGAACACGGCACCCGTCGAGGGTCGCGTCCTTTGCGGTCAGGCGAACCTTCAGGCCATTCCAGCCGCTGGCCAGAAACGCCAATGTGGGCGTGTCCGGGGTTTCGAGTTGCTCGATGATGTGGTCGAGCTTCTCGTTGAGGCCGCTCTCGCTCTCGCCCCAGGTGCGCAGGACTCGCGACGCAATCACCGCGGTCTCGCCGCTGCGCTCGAGCAAGTCGGGGATGATCGCCCGCTCGATCATGTCGCGCATCTCGTGCGGCACGCCGGGGACGGCATAGATCACCTTTTCGACGCCATCAACCGTGATCGGGCAGATCAGGCCCGGAGCAGTACCCCGAGTCTGCGGGATGATCGCCGCACCGACCGGCACCTCGGCTTGGCGCCGGTTGTTCTCGGCCATCGTCCGGCCACGTGACTCGAACATCTGCCGAATCGAGTCGACGAGCTTCGCGTCTTCGACCAGTTCGACACCCATGACGTTCGCAATGGCATTGCGCGTCAGGTCGTCGTGTGTCGGCCCCAGCCCCCCACACATGATGACCGCGTCAGCGTCGAGGAGCATGCGACCGAGCTGCGCCTCAATGCGCCCGACGTTGTCGCCCACCTTGACTTGCACGAGTGAGTCGATGCCACTGGCAGCCAGTTCACCGCCTATCCAGGCCGAGTTCGAATCAATGATCTGCCCGAGCAGCAGTTCGGTTCCGACGGCGAGGACATCACAGCGCATCGACGCAGTGTGCCAGGAAGTACGAAAGGGGCCTGACCCCATTTGTGATGTCAGGTGCTGATCGGTGCGGCTGACGACACGTTTTGCGGATTGCGTGCGTAGTGCAGGTACTGGGCGCCACTGATCAACGCCAGCGCCACCGCTGCCCACAGCAGGCCATTCCACAGCCAGGTTGCATCCAACGCCGTCCACGGCAGGAGTGCGAACCCCACGGCAAGCTGCTGGGCCAACGTCTTGTACTTCGCGAGCTGGGACGCCGGGACGCTGATGCCTTTGCCGCTGACCACCACGCGGTAGACGCTGATGATCAACTCACGAGCAGCGATGACGATGACCGGCACCACCCAGAACACCCCCGTGCTGACCAGGGTGAACATGGCGCCGAGCACGAGCACTTTGTCGGCCAACGGGTCGAGAAAGGCCCCCGCCGTAGTGGGGCCACGCCGACGCGCGACATACCCGTCGATGCCGTCGCTGAAGCACAGCACGAACCAGAACACGAATGCAATCCACGCCCCGCCCGGCTCATCCGGGATGATCCAGAACATCACCGGCGACAACAACAACCGTGCGGTGGTGATGGCGTTCGCCCAGCTCGCGATTGACAGACCTTCGCTCGGCGGGGCTTGAGTGGTGTTCATCGATGCTCGCTCGGTTCCGGCTCGAACTCGTCGAGTGATGCCACGTCGACGCCCGCAGCCACCAGATCTGGCCCCAATGCATCGATGATCTCGACGTCCGCAAACTCTCCCACGGAGACATTCTGCCCGACGTGCACGACGCCATCGATCTCGGGCGCCTCACGATGGCTCCGCCCGACACCAGCGCTGTCGACGAGGACGTTCATCGTCGTGCCGATCAGGTCGTCTCGACGTGCTGCGGTGATGTCATCTTGGATCGCTCGCAACTCTCCGAGACGCTCGTGCATCAACCCATCCGGGACGACGCCCTCGCCCTGGGCCACCAGGTCTGCTGCATAGGTGCCGTCTTCGTTGCTGTACGAGAAGAAGCCACACCAGTCGAGCTGTGCCTCTTCGACGAAGTGCAGGAGCTGGTCGTGATCGTCCTCGGTCTCGCCGGGGTACCCGACGATGAAGTTGCTCCGGAACGCAGCGTCTGGCTCGCGCTCGCGAATGTCGGCGATGCGGTCGAGGAACCTCTGACCGTCGCCCCAACGGCGCATCTTGCGCAACAACGGCTTGCTGACGTGCTGGAGTGACAGGTCGAAGTACGGAACGCCTGTCCTGCAGATCGAGTCGATCAGGCCGTCGGTGAGATCACTCGGGTACAAGTAGAGCAATCGAACTCGATCGACTTCGGCTGCAACGGCATCGATCAGCGGAACGATCGAGCCCGCACCCATCTCGTCGGGGCGATCCTTGCCGTAGGACGCGAGGTCTTGGGCGACCAACACGATCTCGCGCGCCTGCAGCTGTTCGACCTCGGTGAGAATCGACGACACATCGCGGCTGCGCTGCGGCCCGCGGAAACTCGGGATCGCACAGAACCCACACGACCGATCGCAGCCTTCGGCGATCTTGATGTAAGCCCACGGAACAGCAGACTTCGGTCGCGGCAGATTGAGGAGATCGAACGACGGCAGCGGTACCTCCGACACAGGAATCAGCTTGCGCGAGCCAGCGCCTCGGCTCGGCACTTCTCGACCGTCACGTTCAGCGATCTCGATGTTGAACGCCTGCCCGAAGCCAGCGACCTGGTCGACCTCCGGCAGCTCGGCAGCGAGTTCGTCGCCGTAACGTTCGGCCATACATCCGGTGACCACCAGCTTGGATCCGTCGAGACGCTGCTCATCGAGTGCAAGGATCGTGTCGATCGATTCCCGGCGTGCCTCGTCAATGAACGCGCAGGTGTTGACCACGACAAGGTCGGCGGCCGCGGCGTCGTCGGTCGGCTCCATACCGTCTGCGAGAAGCGCACCGACGAGCTTGTCGGAGTCGACATCGTTCTTCGGGCAGCCCAAGGTCTCGACATAAAACCGCTGCACCATCTCGGCGACGCTATCTGCCCAGGTGCTCAGCGAAGCGGCTCACCAGCGCTGTGCCGATCTCGGCCAGCCGGGCGTCGATCTCCGGAACGTCACGCAGTTCGATTCCGTTCATCACTCCGGCAATCTCAGCGGCGAGCACTTCGACGGTCGTTCCTCCGAGAGTTGCCGTCGACCGGCCGTCCTCCAGCGGAGCACCGAGGGCCACTTCGACGCCGAGCGCACGCAACGCTGGAACGGTCCATTCCTCGATCACGGCCGCGATTTCGAAGCGGCGGTGCTGGGCTTCATCGCCCGCCGTGATCTCGTTCCATGCCGCGGCGAGGTCGAAATCGTCCGGCGCCTCGAACACCTCCTCGAGGAGTTCAACAGCGACGACGCGATCGATACGAAGCGATCGCTGCCCCATCGTTATTGGTGGGCGAGCCGAAGACCACGGCGCGGCCAGTGGAACGACGCGAGCTTGCCCGTTCCGGACAACGTGACGAACGCCGTGGTCAGGTCGTCACCACCAAAGCAGATGTTGGTGGTGAACATGTCGCCGGTGGCGTGGTGCTCGGTGTGTTCGCCGTCGGGTGAGATCGCCGTGATCCCACCGTTCAGCAGCGTGGCGACGCACACCCATCCGTCGTGGTCGACGGCGAGCGAGTCGAGCAGCTGATGACCTGGCAACCCGTGCAGTACCGAAGGACGCACACCCGGAACAAGTCGACACGGTCCCTCGAGCTGCCGTTCGAACACGCGGCCCGTGTGGGTCTCCGCCCAGTAGAGCGTTGTCCCCTCTGGCGACAGGCCGATGCCGTTCGGACCATCCACCGGGAAGATCGCCTCGGTGATCTCCGACCCGTCGCATGCGGCGTGATAGATGGCGGTGAGGTCCGCCGTTCGGGCGTCGTGGTCGCGGATGCCGTGGTCGGTGAACCAGAACCCGCCGTGCCCATCCATCACCAGGTCGTTCGGTGCTCGCAGCGGCCGGCCCTCACACTCCGTGTACAGATCGGTGACCGACCCGTCGTGCAGATCAACACGTTGGATCTTCCCACCGAGATACCGGCGTGAGTCGAACCGGCCCGGCTGCGAGCGTTCGTTTCGTTCAATCGGAGTGAATGACCCGCCGTTGTTGCAAAGGTAGATCGCGCCGTCCGGACCAATCGCCGCGCCGTTCGGACCACCGGGTGTGTCGGCGACGCGCTCCTTGGTGCCATCAGGCCTGACCCTGGTGAGGCATTCGGAGAACATCTCGACCACGATCACCGAGCCGTCGGGCATCGCGATCGGGCCTTCTGGAAATCGGAGACCGTCGGTGATCTCGGTCAGTTCTGGCTGTAGATCAACATGTGCCATATCCCATGCTCGCACACCCGTTTGCGGTCATGCAGATGCACGCAGTTCGCGCAGATGCGTGACCGCAAACGAGATGAGCGGATTACAACTGGCCGCTTTGCTGCAGCAGTTCGAACTCTTCGACGGTCATCAACACCGAGCGGGCTTTCGAGCCTTCACTCGGACCGACGACACCGCGGGTTTCGAGCAGGTCCATGATGCGACCCGCACGAGCGAAGCCGACCTTGAGCTTGCGCTGCAGCATCGAGGTGGACCCGAGTTGGCTGCGCACGATGAGTTCCATGGCCTGGCGCATCATCACCGTGTCTTCGTCCTCTTCGCCAGCGGAGAATGCGTTGGCGTCAGAGGTGAGATCCATCGCTCCGGTCGACACCGGAAAGGCCCCGGGTGGCCCGAGCGGCGGTGGCACGAGAGCTGGCTGATCGATGCCGGCGAAACCGTTGGCATCGGCGCTCGGGGCATCATCGCCGTCTTCGACTGCCGTCGAGTGAATCGACTCTGGCGCCTGAGCCCGCCAGTGGGCGACAACTTTGCGGACCTCTTCTTCGGTGATGAACGCACCCTGGATTCGGTTGGCGACCGACGAGTTGCCCGGCAGGAGCAGCATGTCGCCCTTACCGACAAGCTTGTCGGCACCAGGCTGGTCGAGGATGACTCGTGAGTCGGTCAGCGACGACACCGCGAACGCCATGCGGGCAGGGATGTTGGCCTTGATGACGCCCGTGATGACATTGACCGACGGGCGCTGGGTGGCGACAATGAGGTGGATACCGACAGCGCGTGCCTTCTGGGCGATACGGGTGATCGACTCTTCGACATCGCGCGCCGCAACCATCATCAGGTCGTTGAGTTCGTCGACCACGATGACGATGTACGGCATGTACTCGTAGACCGCAGGGCTGTCAGGATCCCAGCCGACGGGCTGCTCGATCTCGCCCTTCTTGAACGACTTGTTGTAGCCGCCGATGTCGCGGTAGCCCACCTCGGAAAGCACGTCGTAACGACGCTCCATCTCCTTGACCGCCCACCCGAGTGCATTGGCTGCCTTCTTCGGGTTGGTGACCGGCTGCGTGAGCAGGTGCGGCAGCCGCTGGTACTGGCCCATCTCGACTTGCTTCGGGTCGATGAGGATGAGGCGCACGTCGTCGGGCGTCGTACGCATGAGCAGCGATGTGATGATGCAGTTGATGCCGGACGACTTTCCGGCACCGGTGGCACCGGCGATGAGCATGTGGGGAGTCGCAGCGAGATCGAGGAACACGGCCTTGCCCGCAATGTCCTTGCCGATCGCCACGTCGAGAATGTTGTTCGACGTCAACGCCTCAGGCGACACCATCAAGTCGCCGAGTGCGACGAGTTGGCGTTGGTGGTTCGGGACTTCCACGCCGATCGCCGAGCGGCCCGGGATCGGGGCGAGGATGCGCACATCGGTCGCCGCCATCGCATACGCGATGTCCTTCTGCAGGTTGGTGACCTTGGCGACCTTGACGCCGGGTCCGAGCTCGAGTTCGTAGCGGGTCACCGTGGGGCCGACGGTCATGCCGATCAGCTCGGTGTCGACGTTGTGTGATGCCAGCGATTCGTGCAGCGTCTCACCGCGTTTCTCGATGGCCTTCAGATCCATCTTCTGCTCGCCCGCCATGTCGAGGAACGACGTCGGCGGGAGCACCCAGTCGCCGACGTGTGTGCCATCAGGTGAGACGTCACCGGGCTGGGAACCGGTGTTGATCTTTGGCTTTGCAGCGCGCTTCCGCTTGGGCTTCGCCAGGGTGTCCTCGACCCACTCGTCGCCGTCATCTTCGAAGTCGTACAGCGCGGCGCCGGCAGCCAACGCCATGGCTTCGCCAGCGACGCCGGGAGCGGGCAGCTCGCCAGAGGCGGCCAGCGCGGGCGAGTCGTAGGTGCGGAGTTCGCCACTTTCGTCGCGGTCGCTGCTCAGCGTGGAGATGTTGCTGAGGCCGGACCGGGCAGCACGCCCCACCGGCCGCAGAACAGTCGACAGGAATCCGCCAGTGGAGGTCGCCATCGTGCGGAGTGACGTCTGGGTCAGGATGAGCCCTCCGCCAATCAGCAGCGCAGCGAGAACGACAACAGCGCCTGGTGTAGCGAGCCCCTCGCGTAGCGGTTCGGCGAGTAACGCTCCGAGCCATCCGCCTGCTGTTTCGAGTTCGTCGACGTCGGCAGAGATCTTGTCCGGCCCGCGCAGAATGTGCAGCAGGCCCAGGAGTGAGAGGCTGACGAGGGTCCACCCGAGTACAAGCCGGAAGGGGCTGTACGAGCGACCCCGTTTGACGAACGCCACTCCGGCGGCAACGAGCACGAGCGGTACGGCCACGCGTCCGAGACCGGTGAACCATCCAATGACCGTTTCGATGCCGCGCCCGAGCGGGCCGGCGAGGTTGACGTAGACGGCGAGAGCGGTGAGCACACCGGCGCCGATCAGACCGAGGCCCAGGAACTCGTGCTCACGACCGTCGACGGCGCCACGCAGTTCGGCAGCGGCACGATCGCCACGGGTCCGCGTCAATTCGGGCGGGGTCTGGTCGCGCACTGATCCGGCCTGTTTGCGCTTGCGCCCGCTGGCCGGCATGACCGCAGTGGCATCACGGTCCTCTGACCCCTTCGTCTCCGACGACCGTGTGGTCTTGGCGGTGCGCGACGACGGGTTCACGCTCGTTGAGCGCTTACCGGGCGCTTTCTTCGCGGACTTCTTCTTGGACGGACCCCATGTGGACATGACAGAGACCACCGTACCAACCCGGTGTCACGGCGTTCCGCGACCCCGCGAAGAACGCCCGTTCGTTCAGCGGGCGCTGTGACACCCCCGTTTTGAAAGGGACGTCAGAGTGGACGTACCTCGATCACCACTCCGGACGGCGCGACGACCACATCGAGCACGCCGCCCTGCTCCGACCGCACTGACACGACGTAGCGCACGAAGCCGCCGGGACCGCCTTCGACGCTGAACGCGTCAATCGTCGAACTCGCCAAGTCGGTCTCGACCCCGGACAGGACGGCGGCCTCATCGAAGTCGACCGCCTCGAGCCGGAATGTCTGCCCTTGCACCCCCTCAATCCTCGGTGCGGGGGCCTCAAGTTCGCCGTCAACGAAGGTGTAGGGAATCGCTGCGGTCGCGTCATCGGCCGCAACGAAGACGTTCGTGAGCTGGGGTGTTGCAGTGATTTCAAAGAACTCCTGGGCGCCACCCAACTCGGCTTCGACGGCGGCCGCTGCCGCTCGGACCTCGACGACGAATGAATCCGACGCTGGTGATTCGCCGCCGTCATCACTCCCGGCGCAACCGGCGAGTGCAACCAACGCGGCTGCACCGATAGCGATTCTGCGGAACGGACCGTTACTCATCACGTCAGGGTCATCGGCCAGCGGTCACACACCGAGAACTGAACCGAAGTCGAAGCCCTTCATCAAATTCCCGCCGTTGCCCTGTTGGCCTTGCCACCGAGTCCAGCGCTGGTGAACTTACCAAGCAAGCCACCAAGGCTACCGATCGGTCCGTCCTCGAGCAGTATCGGCAAGAGCGCGTCCATCAATGAGTCACGGGACTTCGGCACCTTGCGCCCCATCAACCCACCGAGCATGTCCAGGAGTCCCATGGCGCCGCACGCTCGGCCTCCATTGTGCGGAATGGGCGACGATCCACCACCAATTCGGGTACGTCACCGCCCAAGGTTTGTGTCACCACAGACAGCATCGAACGTCGTTGTTGGTGACACAAATCGTCGCGATCGGCTCCGATCCTTCTGCTCAATCGGCGGAGCGGTGATCAGATCGTTCGAGGTCAAGGAAGCATGAACCCGAGTTGGCCTCCGCCAAGGAGCGGTGAGGGCTGACGCCGAGTTCGAACGATCTGGCGCCGCTCAGGCTTCCATGACGACGGGGACGATCATGGGCTTGCGCTTGGTGCGCTCGCTAACGAACTTGCCAGCCGCACGGCGCACCTCGCGCTCGAGCTGCTCGACGTCACGAACGCCCTCGCTCAGCGCGAGTTCGACCTTCTCGGCCACTGTGTCACAGGCTTCGTCCAGCAGATCTTCTGCTTCGGGCGCGTACACCCAGCCACGCGTGATGATCTCCGGGCCGGTCAGCACCTTGCCGGTCTGGATGTCGACGGTGACGACCACGACGACCACGCCTTCCTCGGCCAGCTTCTGCCGGTCGCGCAGGACACCCTGGCCGACGTCGCCAACGATGCCGTCGACATAGAGGTAGCCAGCAGGCACCCGGCCAACCGGCGCCAGGCCGTTTTCCGTCAGCTCGATCACGTCGCCGTCTTCGCACTGGATGATCCGGTTGGCGGGCACGCCCATCAGTTCGCCGAGCTTCGCGTTGGCGACCATGTGGCGGTACTCGCCGTGGATCGGGACGAACCATTCGGGGTTGACGATCGAGAGGTAGGTCTTGATGTCGTCGGCCTTCGCGTGCCCCGTTGCGTGCACGTCCATGATGCCGGAGTGGACGACCTGGGCGCCGAGACGCAGCAGCCCGTCAATCACCTTGTTGACGCTTCCCTCATTGCCGGGGATGGCGTGACTCGACAGCACCACCGTGTCGTGCTCATTCAACTTCATCCAGCGATTCTCACCTCGCGCCATCAGGCCGAGCGCTGACATCGGCTCGCCCTGCGAACCGGTGGAGATGATGCAGATGTCACCCGGGTCGTGCTGATCGATCTCTTCGATGTCGATGAGTGACGACTCGGGGATCTTGAACACGCCGAGGTCGAGGCCGAGGCGGATGTTCTTCTTCATGCTCAACCCGAGCGTCGCGACCTTCCGGCCCTCTCCGACCGCAGCGTCGGCGATCTGCTGAATGCGGTGCAGATGGCTGGCGAAGCTCGCCGTGATGATGCGGCGCCCGCGCTGCTGCGCGAAGAGCGAGCGGAGCACGCCGCCGACGTTTGTTTCACTCGAGGCGTAGCCGGGCTCTTCGGCGTTGGTCGAGTCGCTCATCAACAGGCGGATGCCTTCGGTCTTGGCGAGTTGACCGATACGAGCAAGGTCAGCGCGCCGTGAGTCGACGGGCGTGAGATCGATTTTGAAGTCGCCAGAGTGGAGGACCACACCCTGCGCCGTGTGCACGGCAATGGCGTGCGCGTGCGGCACTGAGTGAGTGACCGGGATGAACTCGACAAGCAGTGTGCCGACGTCGATCTGCTCGCCGTCCTTGACGGGCCGCATGTCGATCTTGGGCATCAGGCCGGCTTCCTCGATGCGGTTCCGAGCGAGACCGAGCGCCAGGGCCGAGCCGTAGACCGGCAGCGGCGTGTCGCGCAGATGGCCGATGCCGTCGCCATCACGCATCAGGTACTGAATGGCGCCGATGTGGTCTTCGTGGCCGTGCGTCAGGACGAGCGCCTCGATACGTGCTGCGTTCTCACGCAGGTACGTGAAATCGGGCAGGATCAGGTCCACCCCGTGGTGGATGGCATCGGGGAACATCAGGCCACAGTCGATCAGCATGATCGTGCGGTCGGGATCGTCGGCGGCGCCCTGTTCGATCGCCATACAGTTCCGGCCGATCTCACCGAGCCCACCGAGGAAGACGACTCGTACGGGGACGGTCGGGTCGAGCGGAGCTGTGTACATCTGGGTCATGTCAATTCGATTCGGTTGCGATCGGTTGGGCAGTTCACTGCGACGCAGCGCGCGCTGCGACGAGGCGTTCGTAGACGGCACGAGCCGCATCTTCGGTGCCGTCGGGCTCGGGGCCCATCGGGAGGCGACAGGCACCGACCGGATGGCCGAGCGTGCGCATCATCGACTTGGGCTGTACCGGGTTCGGGGCATCGTCGTTGCCTTCAAATCCGTAGCTCTCCAAGAGGAGACGATTGAGGCGTTGGGTCTCGCCGATGTCGTTGCGACCCCACGCGTTGAACATCGCAACGTGCTCGGGCGCTGCCCAGTGCGTGCAGACGCCAATCGCTCCGACAGCGCCGACGGCCATCAGTGGGAGGTTCATG
>CAXMZV010000068.1:0-12115 GCA_964199985.1 Candidatus Ilumatobacter isfjordensis
AAGCTGGTACGGGCCCGCGGCTCGACCGGCAACTCGAGGCCCACCATCGTTGCGACCTGTTGCGCACGACACCCCGCGGTGTTGATGGCGAACCCACAGCCGACCGAGCTGCCTGATTCGAGGCGCACCCGCGTGACCCGACCGCCAGAGAGGTCGAGATCGACGACGCGATCTTTGATGTACGTGACCCGGTTGTGGAGCGCTCGTTGGCGTAGCCCCTGGAACAGTGACCATCCATCGAACGATCCTTCGCGCATGCCACCCACACGCGCCCCAACCAGCTCGTCGGCGTTCATGTATGGATATCTCTGGGCGATCTGGGCGGGTCGGAGCATCTCGACCTCGGCACCCATCGCGAGCTGATCGTGCGACTCGCGCTCGAGTTGCTTGTACGCCACCTCGTCGTCGGCGATGAACATGTAGCCGGTCCCCCGGAAGTTGAGCTCAGGTGACTCCCCTTCGACCTGCACGTTGTTGTGGAAGTCAGAAATGAACTCCACGCCGTACTGACTGAGCTTGATGTTCAACTCATTCGTGAACTGTTCGCGGATGCTGTTCTGGGCACGGGTGGTATTGGCTCGGTCGTAGGTCCAGTCGGGCTCAACGACCAGGACGGTCCCATCGAAATCCGGGTTCTCCGACAGGAAGTAGGCAGCGGCGCTCCCCATCATTGCGCCGCCGATGCAGACGACGTCGTAGTTGGCGGCGAGTTCAGTCATCGCTGGAGACATAGCCCTGCTGTTTGTCGTTGTCCGCCGCATCGGGGTCGCGGTCGGTGGGGTCCCCATGACCGCCACCACCGGGCAGCTCGAGAATCAGGCGACGCCCCTCAGGCACGACTTGTCGGCCCTTCCCGGCGAAGGGCGTTCCGTCGTCGAGATAGACCTTGCCGGGAGCACCCTCGCCACCGCCGGCACGCCCGCGGGCGGGGTGATCGATGCGATCGAACATTGCCGAGAAGTCGAATTGGTAGCCCTCGGTTGGGCCGAGTTCGATGACCTGCCCAAGCCCGCCACGCTGCTTGCCGGCACCGCCGCTGTCGGGCCGGATTTCTTTGCGCCAGATGACGATCGGCCCGATCTGCTCGGTCGCCTCCACCGACATCGTGCGCACGCCCGACGGGAACGCCGTCGCCGTGAGGCCATCGAGCCGAGGACGCGCGCCCGTGCCTCCGCTGTTGAACATCAACAACTCGACCGGAGGTCGCGGGTCGGCCACGTCGGCCGACCGAGCGCTGGCTTGGAAGTTCCACAGCGCGCCGGCTCCCTCTGCGGGCACCCGCTCGGGCAGTGCCTGCGCAATCGCGCCCAGACAGAGATCGGTCACGAAGTGGCCCAACACGTGGCGCACCGCCACCGGGTCGGGATGCTGCGCGTTGAGGATCACGCCGTCGGGTGCGCTGACGGTGAAGGTCGACAGGGAGGCGAAATTGTTCGGGAGTTCCGGCGCGAGGGCCACCAGCATGCCGTAGGTGAAGTAGGCGTGGGCGTAGCCGAGCGGCACGTTGATCCCGAGACCACACACGGGCGACGTGCCCGTGAAGTCGGCGTGCATGCCGTCGTCATCCACGGTGATCGTCACCGCCAAGGTGACGGGTTCGCCGTATCCGTCGACCACCATCTCGTTGGTGTACGTGCCGTTCTCCACTCCGGTGATTGCGCCAATCGTCGCCGCACTCGTCCGATCGAAGACAAATGACGCCAACGCCTCGAGGTCGTCGAGTGTGAACTCGTCGAGCATGTCGAGGAGTCGCCGACGGCCAGTTTCGTTCGATGCGGCGAGGCCGTGGATATCGCCGACGACCTGATCCGACTCGCGGACATTGACCTTGACGATGTTGACCAGGTCGCGGTTGAGCTCCCAGCGCTCGGCCCACTTCATGATCGGGATATTGATGCCCTCTTCGTAGACCTCCTTGGCATCGGGCCCATAGCCACGGCCACCGATGTCCACGACGTGCGCGGTCGACGCGAAGAATCCGATCAAGGTCTCGACGGTTCCGCCGTCTGCATCCGCCACATCGCGGAACACGGGAGTGCAGACGGTGATGTCGTGCAGGTGGCCGGTGCCCTTCCATGGATCGTTGGTGATGTACACATCGCCGGGGTAGATCCGCTCGGGACCGATGTCGTTGATGAAGTGCGGCACAGCGTCGGCCATCGTGTTCACGTGTCCGGGTGTCCCCGTGACTGCCTGCGCAATCATGCGGCCCTGCGCATCGAACACTCCTGCGGACAGGTCGCCGGCTTCGCGCACCGACGTACTGAACGCCGTACGCACCAGTGCAAGTGCCTGTTGCTCGACGACTGAGATCAGCCGATTCCACATCACTTGGAAGTGCAGCGTCTCTGCCGCATTCATCGCGCTGCTCATCGGCCGCTCCGATCCCGGGTGATCCACAGCGTTCGGTCCGCCTGCATCGTGCAGACATGGTGCGAGCCGAGCACGGTGGTGGTCTGCGACTCGGCAATGATCGCCGGGCCATGGATGCTCGCCCCGGGCACGAGATCGTCGCGCTCGACAACCGGGGTGTCGACGCGTTCACCCGAGACGGCGTCGTAGACCTCGCGTTCCGACACTGCCACGACGGGCGGCGTCGATGCGCCGCTCAACTCGCTGCGGTCGCGGGCCGGCAGGATCGACGAGACCCGCACGGCCCAGCTGACCGTCTCGATCGCCAGGTCGTCGATGGCGCGACCAAAGAACTCTTCGTAGGCCTTGGTGAACTTCGCCGACAGCAGCTCGGCAGCAAACTCGTCGAATGCGGACTCCTCGTCGAGCAAGACGGGGATTTCCCACCCCTGACCGGCGTAACGCATCGACACCTGACGTTCGATCGAGAGCGGCGCGTCGGTGCCCTGGCGAACGAACGATGTCGCCTCCTGAGTCAGGGAGGCCAGCACTGCATTCGAACCGTCGACATCGAAGTCCAGCGTCGATGTGTAGAAGCTGCGCACCGCCTCATAGGAGAAGGGTGCGACGAGAAACCCGATGGCCGAGCCCACGCCAGCACCGGGCGGGACAATGAGTTCGTCGAGCCCGAGCTTATCCATCAATCGAGCAGCGTGGAGCGGAGCCCCGCCACCGAACGCGATCATGGTGTAGCCGCCGAGGTCCTTGCCGCTCTCGACCGCATGAGCACGTGCGGCGTTGGCCATGTTCTCGTCGACGACCTCGGAGACACCGATAGCGGCGGTGCCTGCGTCGAGGCCAAGCCGCTCGCCAACGCTGCGGACGAGGGCTTCGGTCGCTAGTTGCGGCGACAAGTCGATGTCTGTCGCTCCGAAGGTGTCGGGGTGCAGACGGCCGAGCTGCAAGTTCGCATCGGTGACCGTGGCGTCTTGCCCACCGAGCGAGTACGCAGCCGGGCCGGGCTCGGAACCCGCACTCTGCGGTCCGATCCGAATCTGCCCAAGCGTGTCGACACTGGCGATCGACCCGCCGCCCGCACCGATCTCGATCATGTCGATGACGGGAATGGAGATTGGCATGCCGCTGCCCTTCTTGAAGCGGGCGGTCCGATCAACTTCGAACGTCTTCGCTGTCGCCGGGCGGCAGTCGTCGATCAGACTGATCTTGGCGGTCGTGCCGCCCATGTCGAACGACAGCACACGGTGACGGCCATATCGAGCGGCGATGTCCGCCGCGAAGATCGCACCGCCCGCTGGGCCGGACTCGACGAGGCGTACCGGAAACTCAGCGGCGCTCTCGACGCTCATCAGTCCGCCGCCCGAGTGCACGAGGTACAGCGGACATTCGATGCCCTGATCCTGGAGCTGGTCGCGGAGACGGACGAGGTACGACGCCATCAGCGGCTGGACGTACGCATTGGCACACACCGTGTTGAAGCGCTCGTACTCGCGCATTTGTGGCGAGACCTCACAGCTGATCGACACCGAGATGTCGGGCAGCCGCTCGAGCAGGAGGTCGCGGAATCGACGTTCGTTGGTGCCGTCGACGTAGCTGTGCAAGAAGCCGACCCCCACCGACTCGTAGCCAGCAACAGCGATGCGCTCGATCAACTCGCGCGCTCCTGGCTCGTCGAAGTCGAGCAACACCTCGCCGCTGGCACTTCGACGCTCGGCGACGATGTGTCGATCCTTGCGTTCAATGAGCGGTGTCGGCAGCACGATGTCGAGGTCGTATTGCTCAAACCGGCTCTCGGTCCGCGTCTCGATGACGTCGCGAAATCCCTCGGTTGTGACCAGTGCCGTCCTCGCGCCGCGACGTTCGATCAGGGCGTTGGTGGCAAGCGTCGTGCCGTGCACGAACTGTTCGACGATCCCCGCGCTCAGGTCGAGACCCTCCTCCTCGGCGAGGCGGGCAACACCGTCGAGGATCGCTCGCTCGGGAGCCTGATGCGTGGTGAGGATCTTGGTCGAGGCAAACGTGCCCGATTCCCGGTTCGACTCGGCGCGTTCAAGCACGATGTCGGTGAACGTTCCCCCAACGTCGGCACCGATGCGCACGCCGCTGCCCGACATCACAAGTCCTCAACACGGGGAAAGTCGGACGGGGGCATGATGTCGACCATCGCGGAACGCTGCTGGGCGAGCATGCCGCCGTCGACCTTGATGACGTCGCCGGTGATGTACGAGGCGTCGTCGGAGGCGAGGAACAGCGCGGCGCCGGTCATATCGATCGGTTCACCGATTCGACCGAGAGGCACGTTCTCGCCCCGGAGCTTGCGGTCGGCCAAGCCCAGCCCACTGGTGTCGATCGAGCCCGGCATGAGCGCATTGACTCGAATGCCGTAGGGCCCGAGGTCGAGCGCCATCGCCCTCGTCAGCGCTTCAATGCCGCCCTTCGTCGCGTCGTAGGCGGTGAACGCACGATGCGCCCGAGTGGCCCCACCCGAGCTCATGTTGATGATGCAGCCACCACCGGCCTTGGCCATCATGCGCGCCGCGACGTGCGAGCACAGGAAATGACCGGTGAGGTTGACGTCAATGATCCTGCGCCACCACGCTTCGTCCGCTTCGAAGAAGTGCAGCATCGGCGAGACCAGCCCGGCGTTGTTGACGAGCACGTCGATGTCGCCATACTCAGTCACCAACGTGTCGAACATCGTTGCGACCTGTGCGCTGTCCGACACGTCGGCCGGGGCGGCCACGGCAGATCCGCCTGCTGCCACGATCGCTTCAACCACCCCGGCAGCGGCCGATGGGTCAATGTCGTTCACGACAACGCGAGCGCCTGCACCGGCGAATCGTTCAGCGATGGCGCGCCCGATTCCACCCGCCGCTCCCGTGACGAGGACGACCTTGTGGTTGAGTGACTCGTGCATGCGTGTGTTCCGTTTCGATGGTTCAGTGAAGATCAGGTCAGAGGGCCGCGAGCTGCGACTTGAGTTGGTCAATGACGGCATCGTTGCGGCGGTAGTAGACCCAACCTGACCGCGGTGAAGCCACCACCAGTCCAGCATCGGCGAGCACCTTCATGTGCCGCGAGGCGGCGGGCTGCGAGACCCCGAGCTTGTCGGTGATGTATTGATTGCAGGCCCCGTGTTCGACGGGGTCGCCGTGTTCCTGCGGAGGAAAGTTCGCGGCGACGTCTTTGAGCCATTCGAGGATTTGCAACCGGCGCGGGCTCGCGATCGCCTTCAACGCCCGCTCGAGATCCATTGCAGCTTCCATCGTCATAACCACATAGCAAAGTCGTTATGAGTTCGGAAGTCAAGAGCCACTCATCGGCACGGCGATGCGCCGCGTCACATCGGGCCCCGACCCCGATGTGACTCACTGATGTGACTCAGGTGTCGCGGAAGCGGATGTCGCTCTGTTGATCCGGAAACTTGCCGCGCTTGTCGGCGTAGAAGGCCCGGAACATATCGAGGTCTGCCTCGACATCTTCGCTGGGGACCATCGTCGGGCCGAAGCCAACGGTGCGTGTCGAATAGTCGACAAAGGCCATGCCGATCGGCACGTCAGCAGCCAGCGCGATTCGATAGAACCCCGACTTCCAATGGTCGGTGTACGACCGGGTACCGGCCGCCGGAATGGCCAGCGCCATGTGCTCGGCAGTGGCGAATTCGTCGGCCAACGACTCGACCATCCCGCGTCGCTCGTCGCGTCGCACCGGCACCCCGCCGAGCGTCCGCATGATGCGATTCATCGGCCCGCGGAACAGTTGGTGTTTGCCGAGCCAGTTGAGGTTCGCACCCGTGTCCCACGATGCCATCAGCAGACTGAGGAGATCCCAGTTGGTGGTGTGCGGCGCACAGAGCAGTACGTACTTGGCCTCCGATGGCGGTTCGCCCACCCTGGTGACCCGGGTGATCTTGAGCACGAGGCGAGCGATTTGCCGTTTCACTTCGATCCCGTCCGTTCCGAGTGCAGACCCGCCTGATCGAGTCGCGATCATCATCCCACGGATCAGGACCTTCCACCCAGGCATCCGGCCAACCAGAGTCGAGCGACCTGCTGCACCTCGTCGCACGATCCGACCGAGAACTACCGTCGGAGAGATGGCAGAGCGAGCCGATCGGCAAGTCACCCACCGCAGTCACGTCAGCTACATCGACAAGTCGCGCGAGTACTACCAGGCATCAGGATTCGACCAGCCCTACCGCTGGGCGGCGTTCGACGAGGTTCCGTTCACGCGGCTCACGAAGCCGCTGGCCGACTGCAACGTCGCCGTCGTCACCACGACCTACCTGCATCACCATGACTCGACCCACGGCGCACCAGCCACTGACAAAGAGGTGTACCACCATCCGGTCGCCGACCGTCCGGGGCGGATGTTCACCGGCGATCTGTCGTGGGACAAGCAGGCAACACACACCGACGACACGGAGAGTTTCCTGCCGCTCGATGCACTCACAGCACTCGTCGCCGACGGCAAGATCGGCAGCCTCAATCATCGATTCTTCGGTGTGCCGACCGAATACAGCCAGCGCCGAACCGGTCTCGATGCCACAGTGATTGGCGAGTGGTGTGCCGAGGACGAAGTCGACATCGCACTGCTCGTCCCGCTTTGACCGGTGTGTCACCAGACCGTGAGTCTGGTTTCACGTCACCTCGAAGCTGCCGGGATCTCGACCGTGGTCGTGGGCAGCGCCCGCGACGTCGTCGAGGAGTGTGGGGTCGCGCGCATGCTGTTCGTCGACTTCCCGCTCGGCAATCCGTGTGGCAAGCCGGGCGACCGCGCGATGCAGCAATCGATCGTCTCGTTGGCGCTCGACCTCGCCGACACCGCAATCGCACCACGAACCACCGTGCAGGCCCCTGTGCGCTGGGAATCCGACAACTGGAGGACAGCGTTCATGGAAGTCGGCGACCACAACATCGAGGCACTCCGTGCCGCAGGCGCGAAGCGTCGGGAAGCGCAGGCCACATCGTGAGCAACGGACGCATCGAGGGCAAGATTGCACTCATCACCGGCGGCGCCCGCGGCCAGGGACGCCAAGAGGCGGAGCGCTTCGCCGCTGAGGGCGCCACGGTGTTCGTCACCGACGTGCTCGACGAAGTCGGCGCGGCAACGGCCAACGAGTTGGGCGACGCCGTCACGTTCTTGCATCACGACGTCACCAGCGAGGACGACTGGACAGCGGTCATCGCAGGGATCATCGAACAGCACGGCTGCATCGACGTGCTCGTCAACAACGCGGGGATCTTCTCGATGACGCCCGCACTCGACACGTCCATCGAGGCCTGGAACCAGATGGTCGCCATCAATCAGACCGGCGTCTTCCTGGGCATTCGTGACGTCGGCCGCGTCATGTGCGAGCAGGGCTCGGGCAGCATCATCAACATCTCGTCGATCGCCGGCCTGGGTGGTGTTGGTGGAGCCCATGCCTACGCCGCCACGAAGTGGGCCGTGCGAGGGATGAGCAAGTCGGCGGCGCTCGAGTTCGCCGCGCATGGCGTGCGCGTCAACTCGGTGCATCCCGGGATCATCGACACCGACATGCTGCGCGAATTCGGTGGCAACCTCGAGCGCATCACCGAGTCGATCCCGATGGGTCGCACCGCATCTGCCGATGAGGTCGCCAACGTCGTGCTGTTCCTGGCCTCTGACGAGGCGTCGTACTGCAGTGGGCACGAGTTCGTCGTCGACGGTGCCATGAAAGCATGACCGCTGCGCTCCCCGAAGCACTCCTCACTGCCGGCGCTGTGTGCGGTGAACTTCTTCGCGAACGCGGCGAGACCGTGGCAACCGGTGAGGGCAGCTGCGGCGGGCTGATCTCCACCGCGTTGCTGGCCGTGCCCGGCGCGTCGGCCTACTTTCTCGGAGGCAGCGTGATCTACACCAAGCACGCACTCGACGGTCTCCTCACCGGCAAGGTCGAGCGGCCGCCCAAGTTGCGTGGCGCATCCGAACCGTGGGTCATGCATCTCGCCGAAGCTGCACGCACGCACATCGGCGCAACGTGGGGCATTGGCGAGGGCGGTGCGACCGGCCCGTCGGGTAACCCATACGGCGACCCGGCTGGACACGCCTGGGTCGGCGTCTCCGGTCCGGTCGACGCATCACGGCATGTGCTCACCGGTGACGACGATCGAGCCGCCAACATGGTCGCGTTTGCCATCGCCGGTCTGGAACTCTTCGCCGACACCCCTGCGCTCCGACTGACGGTCCGCCGAGCGTCACGATCACCGAATTCGGCTTTCGGAAGATCAGCCCGCTCGGCGGTGTCGTTGCCCTTGCGTCGAGGAACAGCCCGGCATCGAGGACGGCGTTGATCGCTGCAACCGTTTCGAGGCGAGCGAGGTGCAAACCGAGGCAACCGTGGGGGCCCTGCACAAACGTGACATGTTGGCGCACGTTGGGCCGATCAATGACGAAGTCGTCGGGGTGCTCGAAGACGACAGGGTCGCGGTTGGCACCGAGGAGTGAGATCTCGACCAGGTCACGCTCCACAATCGATGCCCCGCCGAAGTCGAGCGACCGCGTGGCATAGCGGTCCACAACTGCTGCAGCCGGTTCGAGTCTCAACGATTCTTCGACGACGTCGGGGACGAGCGATCGATTGGCACGCACGCGTTCGGTGAGCTCGGGACGCAGCAGCAGATGACGCAAGGCGTTCGCGGTCATGCCCTCCGACGTTTCGATCGCGCCGAACATGACCACGACCGTTTCGGTCACCAGTTCGTCGGCCGACAGGCGGCCATCCGCGACGAGGCGGGCAAGCAGATGCTCCGCCCCGTTCGAGATGGTCTGCTCAACTCGGGTGGCGATCTCAGCAACGACAGCACGACACGAATCTGGAACGTCGACGCCGGACGCGATCCCAACGATGGCATCGGAGACCTCGGCGTACCAGTGGAGGACGGCGTCGGCTCGAACGTCGTCCAAACCCAGAAACCGAACAATGGTGTTGACCGCCAGCGGACCGGCGAGTTGCGTCCGGATGTTGCCACCGCCCGAATCCACGATCTCCGACACGAGACGATTGGCTTCTTCCACCAGGAACATCTCGAACTGGTCACGCACCACGGTCGGGCGGAACGATGGGGCGAATGGTGCTCGGTGTCGCTCGTGCTCGGCACCGTCGAGCGACAGCATGCTGGTGCCCAGGACCGCCGCTGTGGAGAACCGTGGGTCGTCGACGGTGAAGGTCTCGGCATCCCGCATCGCGTCGACTGCGAGGTCGCGAGATGTGATCAGCCAGGAGCCGAGCGCCGGAACCCACGAGATCGGCTCGTCGGCGCGTAGCCGGGCGAGCACCGGCGACGGGTCGGTCCGCAGTTCATCGAGCGTGACCGCAGCCCCGAGCGGGAACCGTTGCACCCGTGGCTCAAGAGACTCAAACACGTTCAGTCAACGTCGGGCAGTGCTTCGTCGGGCAGCTTGCGGACCTTGGCGCGTCGTTTGCGTCGCGTGGGAATCATGCTCCGCATCTCCTCGAGCTTGCCGAAGCAGAGCAACCGGTCCTCACCTTCGAGGGCTCGACTCTCTTTCGGGTTCGGGATGACGGCGTTGCCGCGGTGCAAGGTGAGGACGGTGATGTCACGCTCGCGTAGCCCCGATTCTGCGAGCGTCTGCCCGACAAACTCCGAGCCCTCGGGCACGTGGATTTCCGCAACGCCGTAACCGGTGCTGACAGTGAGCCTCTGCCGAACATCGAGTTCCGGAAACGCCACCTGGTTGGCGATGTGATCGATGATCGCGCCTGCGATGTCGAGTTCGGTGGCGCGTTCGATGCCTTCGAGTCCGGGCGACGAATTGACCTCCATCACGAGCGGGCCCTCGTTGCCTTCGAGCATGTCGACACCCGCCACGCGCAGGCCCATGATCTGAGCCGCGCGAACCGCGGTGCGCTCGTACTCCTCGGTCAACTCAACCGCCTCAACCGAGCCGCCGCGATGGACGTTCGACCGGAACTCATCACCCTGGGCGGTTCGACGCATTGCGCCGACTACTCGGTCGCCGACAACCAGCGCCCGGATGTCGCGCCCCTTGCTCTCCGCGATGAACTGCTGGATCAGCACGTTCTGCTTGGTGCTCTGCAGCGTCTCGATGATTGCCTCGGCCACCTTGATGTCCGGCGCCAGGATCACGCCGATTCCCTGCGTTCCTTCGAGCAACTTGATGACAACAGGCGCGCCGCCGACCAACTCGATCGCAGGAAGCACATCAGCCTTGTCGCGGACGAATGATGTGGCCGGCATGCCGATGTCATGCCGACTGAGAATTTGCGTCGCTCGGAGCTTGTCGCGTGAGTTCGCAATGCCGTTCGATGTGTTTGGCGTGTAGACATCCATCTGCTCGAACTGGCGGACCACGGCAGTACCGAAGTACGTGACCGAGGCACCGATGCGTGGCAACACGGCGTCGTAGTCGCTGAGCTGTTTGCCACGGAACTGCATGTCGGGCTCGTCCCCAGCGAGGTCGATGGCGAAGCGCATCGTGTTGAGCACCTTGCAGTCGTGCCCACGCTCCAGCGCTGCTGTCTTCAACCGTTGCGTGCTGTAGGCCTGCGGTGACCGGGACAAGATGCCGAGTTTCAAGAGAAGTCCTGACTGGAGCGTCGTGGACGAGCCGACGTGATCGCCGGCTCAATGGCGTCGACATCGGAACCGACATCGGCGATGTGGACGATGGCGTCGCCCTGGTTGACGAGCGGCTGCCGAGAGTGGCCGATCACCAACCCCGTGCGATTCGCCTTCATCGAACTGACGCGCACGCCGACCGAGTCGTGAATGGTGGCAATCGTCTCACCCTTGGCGACGGCGTCGCCGAGACCGACGTGCATCGACGCAATGCCGCTGCGACGTGCCCGCACCCAACCACTCGACCGGCTCTCGACCGGTACCGGCAGGACCGGCACGTCGTCGTCGATCATGTCGAGTTGACGGAGCACTCGCCGAATGCCACGACTCCCGACGACAGCGGCCTCCTCGTCGATGCGCCATGCCTCGCCGCCTTCGAAGAGCAGCACCGTCGCCCCGGCCGCAGTGGCCGCGGCACGCATCGATCCGTCACGCAACTTTGCGTGCAGCATGAAGGGCGCGCCGAACGCCTCGGCCAGCGTGCGCGTGGCCGGATCATCGAGATCCGCACGGATTTGCGGGAGATTGGTCCGGTGATCGGATCCGGTGTGCAAGTCGATGCCAACGTCGCAGCGCTGCACGATCTGCTTCATGAACAGGTTGGCGATCCGCCCGGCAAGCGAACCAGTTTCGGACCCCGGAAACGATCGGTTGAGATCGCGCCGGTCAGGCAGGTATCGATCTCCGCTCAGGAAACCGTGGACGTTGACGATGGGAACGGCGACCACGGTGCCGCGCAGTTGGCGTGGGTCGACATTGGCGAGCACTCGACGGATGATCTCGACACCGGCGACCTCGTCACCGTGTACTGCGGCGCTGAGCCACACCGTTGGTCCTTCAGCGGCTCCGTGCAGGACGCGCAGCGGGAGCGAGACGTGTGTCCCGGTGACCAGGCGCGAGACCGGCAGTTCCGCCGTCCCCGATCGGCCGGCGGCCACTTCCAGATTGCCGATCCGGAACGGTTCGCGGCGTGGGGGCCGCCGAGTCGCGGCGTTCACTTCTTGCCTTGATTGCGTCGACGCACTGCTTTCGACGGTTTGCCGCCGAGGTACGACGCTGCAGGGTCGACCAGGAATCCCTGTTCGAGTGCCTCGCGGCCAACCAACATACGGAACCCCATC
>CAXMZV010000069.1:0-12064 GCA_964199985.1 Candidatus Ilumatobacter isfjordensis
TTCGGCGTAGCCGTTGGTCACCAAGCCCATCCCCACCTCGCCGTCAAGTCGGTCAAGCAGCTCAATCGCTCCCGGCCAGAGTTCGCCCGAGCGTCCGAGCCAGTCGAGATACTGCGGGGCGAGCAAGGAAGGGTCGAGGTCCAGACCGATGTGTTCAACAAGGAGCCGGAACCGTTGGTCGTTGAGCGTGTCGAGCGTCAGTTCGCCGGCTTCGAGTTGCTCCCACAGCGGTCCGGCGAGCCGCTTGAACGTCGGAAGGTGACTGGCGCCATCCGCGACACCATGCTCGGCAAGCAGGCCCGGCAGCGCTGCACGCTGTGCCGAGTCGAAGTCGGACAGGGTGTTGTCGAGATCAAACAACACCAGGGCGTACTGCGGTTGCATCTCAGCGGTGTCGGTTGCGTGCACCCTGGCAAGCTATCGACGTGAGCGACATCGACCAGGACAGCGTGACCGAACGTCGTCAGGTGGCACAACTCGAAGTGGACCTACTCGACCCAATGGTGCGCGCCGACGCGCAACGGCTCGATGAACTCCTCCACCCCGACTTCGTCGAGCACGGCGCGTCGGGCCGGATCTGGACACGGCAAGCGATCATCAACGAGCTTCCACTCGAGGACGAAACCTCCCCCCGCACCACCGCGAGTGACGTCGTCGCAGCACACCTCACCGAGGACGTCATGCTCGTCACGTGCCGAACCGCGTCGACATTCAAGACCGCGGTCCGCTCATCGCTCTGGCTGAGGTCAGCAGCTGGTGTGTGGCAAATCCGGTTTCACCAAGGCACATCTGTACCCAACGGCGTCTCGCGTACCTGATCGAGCCCCTCCTGGGGCCAGTCACGCCGGCTCGAGGTCAGCGAGCGATGGTGTTGACGGTGTCGGCGGCGTCGATCAGCCAGCCCGGGAACACACCGACGAACAGGGTGAACGCAACGGCGGCCGCGATGGCCAGACCCGATGAGACGCCCACCGAGATACCCGTGCCCGCAGCATCGGACTCGATCGCACCGTCTGCGGGATCGGCGAGCCACATGTTTACCATGATCCGCAAATACAGGAACGCGGCGATCACGGCAGCGACCATGGCGATGACCGCAATGGCGTAGCTCTCAACCTCGACCGCAGCCTGGATGACACCGAACTTGGCGATGAAGCCAGACGTGAACGGCACGCCGGCCTGGGCGAGCAAGAACACCGTGAATGCCAACGCCAGCAGCGGGCGACGCTTGGCGAGGCCTTTGAATGTGTCGAGCGAAGCGTCGCCATCGACGTTGCCTGATGCACGAGACACGACCGTGACCACAGCGAACGAACCGATGACCAGCACCGAGTACAACAGCAGGTACAGCACCACCGACGGCATCCCGTCACCCGGCAATACTTCGCCAGCGGTGTGACCCGCTGCCTCGACGCCAACGAGCAGGAAGCCCGCGTGGCTGACCGAGGAGTAGGCGAGCATGCGTTTGACGTTGGTCTGCACCACGGCCAGGAACGAACCGACCAGCAGCGACAGGACAGCAAGGACCCAGATGACCGGGCGCCAGTCGTCGCGGAAGAACGGCAGCGCAGTGACCAGCACTCGGAGCATCGCGGCAAATGCGGCTGCCTTGCCGACCGACGCCATGAAGGCCGTGACCGGCGACGGGGCACCTTGGTACACGTCCGGAACCCACACATGAAACGGCGCGGCGGCGACCTTGAAACCGAGGCCCACGATCATCAGTGCCAGACCGGCGAGCGCCAATGCGTTCGGATTATCAAGGTCGACGCCTGACTGGAAGGTGGCGACCATCTCGCTGATGTTTGTCGTGCCAGCAGCGCCGTAGAGCAGCGCGATGCCGTAGAGGAAGAATGCTGACGCGAACCCGCCGAGCACGAAGTACTTGATGCCGGACTCGGCCGACGCCAGCGAGCGACGGTTCGACGCGGCAAGCACGTAGAGGGCAAGCGACAACGTTTCGAGGCCGAGGAACAGCACGATGAGGTCGTTGGCCGACGCCATGACGATGCCCCCGATGGCAGCCACCAAGTAGAGGGCGTAGATCTCGGGGCCGTCGTTGGGTGTGCCCCGCAGGAACGAATCCGTGAGCAGCGACACGAGCAGCACACCGATGCAGATCGTGATCGTGAGGAACATTGCGAGCGTGTCGAAGTTGATGGCACCGCCGACGAGTGTGGTCGGGCCGTTGTCGGTGATGTCGTCCCACTGCACCATCGCCAAGGCGCCAGCGGTGCCTGCCGTGACCGCAGCAGCCATGGCGTACAGACCCTTCGGCCACGTCGGTGTCAGCGCGCCGACGAGCATCATGGTCAATGCGCCAGCAAGCAGCGTCAACATCGGCGACAGTGCGAACCAGTTCACTTCGGGGCCGACAAAGATGTCGACCGGGACCTGGGAAATGAGCTCAGCAATCATTCGCCGCTTTCCTCTCCCTCGTCACTGTCTTCGTCGTCACTGTCTTCGCCCTGGTCTGCATCACTTTCGTCTGCATCGTCGTGATCCGCGTCGTCACCCTCGTCGTTCGAGTTGTCACAGCCCGTGTCTGATGCGTCCTGATCGACCGCCTCGTCGTTGTGCCCTTCCTCAGCATCACTCTCTGCTTCAGCGCCTTCTTCGGCATCGCTCTCGCCCTCGTGCTCCGCTTCGAAGGTGCCGCATTGTTTGCCGTACTCAGGAATCTCGAAGTCGCTGTTCGCGACCACGTGTGCAACGAGTGCGTCGACGCTCGGCTCGATGCGATCGAGCAGCGGCTTCGGGTACACACCGGTGAAGACGATCGCTGCGATGAATGGCAGCAGCACCAGGGCTTCCTTGGCACGGAGTTCGGGGAACGATGCGTTGTCCTCGTCAGGCTCGCCATGGAACACCCGCTGGTAAGCCCAGAGCAGGTACAGCGCAGCAAGGATGACGCCGGCCGTTGCGACAACGGTCCACCAACGGGCGGTCTGGAATGAACCGATCAGGATCAAGTACTCACCGATGAAGCCGTTGAGCCCCGGCACACCGATCGACGACAGCATCACGATCATGAAGCCGGCCGCGAAGATCGGTGCCACCTTCTGGATGCCCCCGAGCTCGGCGATCTGACGGGTCTTGCGACGCTCGTAAATCATCCCGACGAGCAGGAACAGTGCACCGGTCGAGACACCGTGGTTGACCATCTGCAACACCGAACCAGTGATGGCCTGCGTGGTGATGGCGAACGTGCCGAGGACGATGAACCCGAGGTGGGCCACCGACGAGTAGGCAACGAGGCGCTTCAGGTCTTTCTGCATCGTCGCCGCGATCGCGCCGTAGATGATGCCGATCACTGCGAGGGTCAACCAGAGCGAGCGGCTCCACACGGCAGCCTCGGGGAAGAGGTACAGGCCGAAACGCAGGAACCCGTAGGTGCCGAGCTTCAGCATGACGCCGGCGAGCACGACCGAGCCGGCCGTGGGCGCCTGCGTGTGAGCGTCGGGGAGCCAGGTGTGCAGCGGGAAGATCGGCACCTTCACCGCGAACGCGATGGCAAAGGCAAAGAACAACCAGCGACCGGTGTTGGCTGCGAAGTCAGCACCCTCGGCGATCTCGACGAGGTCGAACGTGAGGCCGCCGAGGTCGTCGCGGGCGAGCATCGCTGTCGCGATGAGTCCGACCAGCATGAACGCCGAGCCGAACATCGTGTACAGGAAGAACTTCGTTGCCGCGTAGACACGGTTCTCGTAGCCCCAGCCACCGATGAGGAAGTACATCGGCACGAGCACGATCTCGAAGAAGATGAAGAACAAGAAGAGATCGAGCGAGAGGAACGAGCCCATCACACCCGCCTCGAGCATCAGCAACCAGGCCAGGTAGGGCTTCTCGTCGTGATGGGGATCGATGCCGACGATCGCCAGCGGGAAGAGCACACCTGTCAGGACGACGAGGAACAGCGAGATGCCGTCGACGCCGACGTGGTACGAGATGCCCCACTGCTCGATCCACGTGTGCTGCGAGCTGAACTGGAAGCCAGCCTCACCCATCTCGAACGACGACAGCAGCCAAATACTCATGGCGCCGACACCGACCGAGGTCATCAGCGCAATGAGCTTCGTGATCTCAGGGCGGCGCTTCGAACTGATCGCCACGGCAACCGCACCGATCATCGGCACAAGGATCAACATCGTCAGAATGGGGAACGCGATCGGACCGCCGTGGGAGTCCTCCGCCGCGACGAGCCCGGCCGTCATCGTTTCAGTCAGCGCGCCCATCACAGAATTCCTCGAATCACCACGAACCACCCGAGGAGCAAGACGACACCGATGCCGATCACTCCGGCGTACTGACGCACGTATCCGGTCTGGCCCTTACGGGCCTGAGTCGACGTCTCACGCACCAAGGTGGCGACACCGTTCACCGCTCCGTCAACGACGTTGCTGTCGAAGTCGGCCACGTCCTGGAAGCCACGACGGCCCGGGTTGCCCATGAACCAGCTGACCGCTGCGTCGTAGTGCCAGCCCTTGGCGAACAGATCCGGCTCGAACGGCTTGGCCTTCTTGTATTGGTAGATCGCGATTCCCGCGGCGATTCCCGCGAACGAACACGCGACAGCGATTGCAACCAGGATGGCCACGTGGTCGGCGGCCCAGGTTCCATCGATCTCCGCTTCGCCCGGAACGACGGGATGCAGCCAATCCTCCAGGCGATGGTCGTATGTCGAACCCGGGAAGAAGCTCGGGAGCTGGATCACTCCACCGACGACGGACAAGAACGCAAGAACGACCAGCGGCATCACCATCGTGGGAGGCGACTCGTGCGGCTCGAACGCGTCGTGTTCGTCGGCGTCGTCGGGTGCGCCCACGGCCACGGCCTCGACCTCGACCTCGACCTCAACATCGGTGCCTTGAGCATCAGCGACAACGACAGCGTCGAGTTCGATGCCGGACGCGGACTCGGCCGAGGCGCCCATCGGGGCCGCGTCTCGGCCCCAGTTGGCCTCGCCGAAGAACACCATGACGACCTGGCGTGTCATGTAGAAGGCCGTGAGGATCGCTGTAGCGATCCCAATGATGTACAACGCTGAGCTGTCGGCCAGGTTGAACAACAGGATCTCGTCCTTGGACCAGAATCCGGCAAACGGCGCGACACCCGAGAGTGCCAACGCACCGATGATGAACGTGCTCGCCGTAATCGGCATGAACTTGAAGAGCTTGCCCATCTTGCGCATGTCTTGCTCGTCGTTCATCCCATGGATGACCGAACCGGATCCGAGGAAGAGCAGCGCCTTGAACAACGCATGCGTGACCATGTGGAAGATCGCGGCAACGTACGCGCCCGTACCGACAGCGAGGAACATGTACCCGAGCTGCGACACCGTCGAGTAGGCCAAGACCTTCTTGATGTCGTTCTGCGCGAGGGCGATCGTCGCGGCGAACAGCGCAGTGATGCCACCAGTCCACGCAATGAGCATCGGCACCCAATCGGCGGCAGCGCCGAGGACCGGGTTGATGCGCACCATCAGGAACACGCCAGCGGTGACCATCGTGGCCGCGTGAATCAGGGCTGAGACCGGGGTCGGGCCGGCCATCGCGTCAGGTAGCCAGATGGAGAGTGGCAGCTGGGCGGACTTGCCGACCGCGCCGACGAACAGCAGGGCGGCGATGCCGGTTGCCGTTGCCTGGGTCAATGTGCCCGCAAGTGCGCTCTCGTTGATGACCGCGTAATCGATCGAGCCGACGGCGCCGAACGCGAGGAACATCGCCAACATCACGCCGAAGTCACCGACACGGTTGGTGACGAATGCCTTCTTGCCCGCCGTGGCGTTGGCGTCCTTGGTGTGCCAGAACGAGATCAGGAAGTACGAGCAGGTGCCCACGCCTACCCAGCCGAGGAACGTCACCAGCAGATTGGACCCCAACACGAGGAGGGTCATCGACAGCACGAAGAGGTTCATGTACAGGAAGAACTTCGAGAACTTCGGGTCGCCGTGCATGTAGCCGACCGAGTACAGATGGATCAGCGCGCTGATACCCGTGACAAACAGCACCATCGTGGAGCTGAGCGGATCGACGAGAAACGCCATATCGATCTGCAGCTCTCCGACCGGCACCCACGAGAAGATGTTGACGGTTTCACTTCGCGCGGCCTCATCGCGAGACAGCAGGTCGAAGAAGATCCCGACCGCTGCGGCAAACGACAGCAACACCATGGCGGTTGCGAAGTAGCCGACCTTCGGTTCGCCCATCTTGCGACCGCCGACGAGGATCGTCAGAAAGCCGACCAACGGGAAGAGAGGAACCAACCAAACGAGATCAATCATGATCAGCCCTTCAGTTCCACGAGGTCGTCAGCGGTGGCGCCCGGCTTGCGGCGCAAGATCGACACGATGATGCCGAGACCGACCACCACTTCGGCGGCCGCCACGACCATCACGAAGAACACTGCGGTCTGGCCATTGATGTCGCCCAGCTTCGTGGCCAAAGCGACGAAGGTGAGGTTGGCAGCGTTGAGCATCAACTCGATGCACATAAACATCACGAGCGGGTTGCGACGAATGAGCAACCCGGATGCCCCGATGCTGAACAGCATCGCGGCGAGGATCAGGTACCAGGACGGTTCGATCGCAGCGATCACTTGGCTGCTCCCGACTTCTCAGCGGCGGAGCTGTCGGCATCGGCTTTGGGCCACTTGCGAGTCAGCACGACGGTGCCGGCCACGGCCACCACGAGCAGTACTGAAGTGAGCTGGAAGGCAAACACGTGGTCGCCGTACAGGTTCTCGGCAAGTTGCCTGACGTTGCTGTCGTTGTCCTCCAGCGTCGCGACATCGATGCCGTCGCCGACAGCACCGGGCAACACATCGCTGCTGTCGGCCTTGATCACCGCAGCGGTGATCAGCGACACCAGGCCGAGGCCCATAATCGCGGCGAGCGGGCGCTGGACCTTGATCGGCTCGATCGAGAGGTCCATCGCATTGTCGACGCCGAGCAACATGATGACGAACAAGAACAGCACCACGATGGCGCCGGCGTACACGATGATCTGCACCGCAGCGAGGAAATGCGCTTCCTGCGCCACAAATTGCACGGCGATGCCGAACAGCGTCATGACGAGGCCGAGCGCGGCGTGCACGGGGTTCTTTAACGTGATGACACCAATGGCGCCGCCCAGCACCATTGCTGCCGCCGCGAAGAAGACGAGATATTCGAGAAACGTGGTATCCATCAGCAGTGGTGCTTCACCGTTCGACAACCTTCACGGGACGGTCCCCATTGTCCCGATCGGGACTCTGGGCATCTCGCTCGGCCTGCTTGGGTTCGGGAGCACGCAGACCGTAACCGAGTTCGTTGCTCCAGCCCACCTCCCCTTCGAAGGTCGCGTCACCGGACGGTGACGTGGCGCGCATCCAACCGGAGGTCTGGTCGTCTTCGCCGTCGCGCCAGTCTTCCCACGGAAGGCGCCTGGCCTTGCCCTCGTCGTCAACGACGAGTTCGGACTTTGTGTAGATCGCGTCCTGGCGGTTGGTGAACGAGAACTCGAACATCTTCGACTCAGTGATCGCCTCAGTGGGGCATGCCTCGACACACAGGTCGCAGTGAATGCACCGCAGGTAGTTGATCTCGTAGATCCAGCCGAAGCGCTCGCCCGGCGATGTGGGGTTCTCAGGGTCGTTGTCGGCGCCGCGCACGTGAATGCACTTGGCCGGACAAACGCCAGCGCACAGCTCACAGCCGATGCACTTCTCCATGCCGTCCTCGTAGCGATTGAGGACGTGTCGACCGTGCAGCCGCTCGGGCTTGGGGATCTTCTCGTCGCCCTGCGAGTCGGACGCCATGTCGCCCTTCTTCTTGGCGCGTCGACCGCCGGAGTACTGCGTGGTCACCTGCTTGCCACCGAAAAGGCGATGTTGGCGGAGCGGGATGAGGAATCCTTCGAAGTAACCCATCAGTTGGTTTCCTTGCTCGAAGCGGATGGTGCGGGCACTGGGCTCAGCGAGCTCGATGCCTCACGGTTCTGACGGCTCACGTTGAGCGCTGCGGCGAACAGACCGATCGCTGCGGCAGCGATGACTGCAGAGATGCCAACGACCCGCATGCTCGCGACATTGTCACCGTTGGCGAATTCGCGTAGCGCAGCGAGGAGCAGCAACCAGCCGAGCGAGATCGGAATGAGCACCTTCCAGCCGAGGTCCATCAGCTGGTCGTAACGCAGGCGAGGCAAGGTGGCTCGGAACCACACGAACATGTAGAGGAACAGCAGCAGCTTGGCGAGGAACCAGATCGTGCCTTCGATGTAGCCCGGGATCACCGGGATGTCGAACAGCCCCTGCGGGCCGCCGAGGAAGAGCGTCACCATGACCGCCGACATCGTGATGACGTTCATGAACTCGGCAAGGAAGAACAACGCGAATCGAAGCGAGGAGTACTCGGTGTTGAAGCCGCCGACCAGTTCCTGTTCCGCCTCAACGAGGTCGAACGGTGGACGGTTCAACTCAGCGGTGGCGGCCACGACGAACACAAAGAACGGAAGCAGACCGGTGGTGATGATGTTCCAGTCGACGAAGCGATCCTGGGTCTGCACGATTCCAGCGGTGCTCAGAGTCCGCGATGACAGCAGCACGGCCGCCAGGCTGAGGCCGAGTGCGGCTTCGTACGAGATCATCTGGGCGGTCGCCCGAACTGCGCCGAGCAGCGGATACTTCGAGCCCGATGACCAGCCGGCGAGCATGATGCCGTAGACCGCAATCCCGCTCAGCGCCAGGACGAGGAGGATGCCGACCGGCGGGTCGGCGAGCTGCACTCGGGTGACCTGCCCGAAGATCTTGATCGTGCCGTCGTTCACCGATCCGTCAGCATTGGTGCTGAAGTCACCGCCGAGCGGGATGACCGACCACAGGAGGAAGGCGGGGACGAACGCCAGGAACGGAGCGAGCCGGAACACGATGCGGTCGGCACGGTTGGGCAGCAAGTCCTCCTTGAAGAACAGCTTGATGCCGTCGGCCAGCGTCTGCAGCAGTCCGAACGGGCCGGCCTTGTTCGGGCCGACGCGGTTCTGCATGCCGGAGACAACTTTGCGTTCGAACCACACCATCAGCATCGTGCCGACGAGACCGACCACGAAGATGATGAGGACCTTCGCCAGGATGATGAAAAGCGGCGTCCACGTCAGCTTGCCCTCAGTGATCGGGTCGATCGCGACGAGGCCGTTCAGCACCACGTCGGTCGGCAGCGCAGCAGTGAGATGAGAAGACAGCATCAGATTCGTTCGATTCGGACGTCAGTGGTGGCAGCGGCGGCATCGATGATGTCTTCGATTCTGCCAGCTCCGGACTGATTGAACGGTGCCCACACGACACCACGCGGCACGTGGTGGTTGGCAACGACTGGCAACACGGCTGTGGCCTTGGCGCTGATCAGTCTCACGTCGGTGCCGGCTGCGACGCCAATGCCATCGAGGTCGAGCGGGTGCACGTGTGCTCCAGCGCCCGGCGCCAGCTTCGCCAGCGACGGAGACATCGCCGTACCGACCGCTCGGTCATACAGCTTCCGGTTGACGACGAGCCGGTAGTCGTAGCTGTTGCGACCGGCGACCTCGATGTTGACGTCAGGAAGTGCAGCTGCGGGCTGCGCCGACATCACGCCATCAACCGACGCCGCAAGAGCCTCGCGGGTGACCGCCGGGAACAACGGTGCCGTTGCCGCGATCGCATCGGTGACGTCGTCGACTGTGGCGACGTCGCCGAGCGGGTGGTCCGAGCCGAACGACCGGTCGCCGATCGACATGCCAAGTTCGACGGCGATCATCCAGTCGGGACGAGCCGTTCCGCTGGCGGTGACCTTCTGAGCCAGTGTGGTGACGCGGCCTTCGAGGTTCGTCGTCGTGCCGGACTTCTCGCCGTAGGCGGCCGCGGCGAGCACGACATCAGCCAGCTGAGTGGACTCCGACGGGTGGGTGTCAACCGAGATGATCCGACGTGCGCCAGCGAGCGCACGCCGAGCGAGCTCGGTGTCCGGACAGTCGTTGAGGGGGTCACTCCCCACGAGAATCAACAACCCGATCTTGCCATCGGCTGCAGCCTTGAGGGCCGCGATGGCGTCGCCGTCGGGGCTCGTCGGCGCCATGCCGAGCGACAGTGCGCCAACGACGTTGCCGCGCCGCAGCGCCGGGAGCACCTTGGCAGTGGGAACCGCGTTGAGAACGTTCTGGAGCGCCGCGACAGTGGCGTCGGCGGACTCGGCGAGGTTGGGACGACCCACGACCACCACGACGGGGCCGCTGGCGAGCTGCGTTGCGATGTCGGCATCGGCGATCGCCGCGCTGACGGCGTCGTGCTGGGTGCCCGGCTCGTGGCGGATGCTCTTCCACGCGTCACGCGACATGCCGGTCTCAACAGCGGAGAACTCGACGATCTTGCTGCGGCCCTTTTTTGCTGCGTCGCGCAGGCGGAGATAGAGGACCGGGAGCTCTTCCTTCAGATCGGGGCCGATCAGCACGATGGTCGCGGCGTTGGCGGCTTCGTCGATCGTTGCTCGCTTCAGGCCGAGAACCTCGATCGGCAGACCGTCGCCGAGCTGCGCATCGCGGTATGGCGTGTCGATCGCGTCAGCGAACTGGCCCCATGCGAAAGCATCCTCATTCGAGCCGCGAGCTCCGCCGAGGATCGCAATGCTCTCTGGTCCACCGATTCTGAGTGCTTCGTTGATGAGCTTCGTCGCCGACGACATCGCGCCATTCCAGCGGGTCTCGATGAGACCTGCATCGGTGCGCACCATCGGATCGGTGATGCGGTGGTCAGAGTTGGTGGCTTCGAAGTTGAAGCGACCGCGGTCGCACAACCACCCGTGATTGACCGGATCGGAATCGACGCCCTGATAGCGGAGCAGCTCGTCGCGGCTCGACTGCACCACCGTGCGACAGCCCACCGAGCACGTGGTGCACGTCGACTCGGCCTGGTCGAGGTCCCACGGCCGCGCCTTGAAGCGATACGGCTCGGCCGTGAGTGCGCCGACCGGACAGATCTGCACGGTGTTGCCCGAGAAGTACGAGGCGAACGGCTCGTCGGGGAACGTCATCACCTGCGTGTCGTTGCCGCGCTGAGTGAAGTGAATGAGCTTGTCGCCCGCGACTTCGTCGGCAAAGCGGGTGCAACGATCGCAGAGGATGCAGCGCTCACGGTCGAGCAACACGAGGTCGCTGATCGGGATGGGCTTTTCGTAGTGCCGTTTCTCTTCGACGAAGCGGCTCTCGCCAGGGCCGTGGGAGAACGCTTGGTCCTGCAGCGGGCACTCGCCGCCCTTGTCGCAGACCGGGCAGTCGAGCGGGTGGTTGGCGAGGAGCAGCTCGACCATGCCTTCTTGGGCCCGCTTCGCCGTGGGCGACTCAGTCTCGATCTTCATGTCGGGCGACACGGTGATCATGCACGACGGCTGCAGCTGCATGCCGCGCCCAGTGTCGATCTCGACGAGGCACTGTCGACACATGCCGACCGAGCTCATACGGGGGTGGTAGCAGAAGTGTGGAACGGTGGCGCCGTTGCTCTCGGCGACCGCGATGACCAGGTCGCCCGCCTGAGCAATGACCTCGCGACCGTTCAGCGTGACCGCGACGGCATTGGGATCAGGCTCGGGCTCGGGTACTTCTTCGATTGCTTCTTCATCGACGACATCAGTCATGCGTCAGCTCCTGAGAGTGCGGTGACGGGAATCGAGACTCGCTTCGGCACCTTGGTCACGATGGCATCGAACTCTTCGGGGAACAACGTCAGCGCGGAGTGCAGAGGTGCCCACGCCGACGGTCCGACGAAACAGATGGTTGTCATCTTGTAGGGGAACGGGACGGCTTCGAGGCCGAGGCGTTCACTCGATGCGTGCGGCATGTCGCCCGGGCAGATGGTCTGGCCAACTTCGCGCATCTGGTCGAGGTCGGCGTCGGTGCCGAATCCGGCGATGACACGCTCGAGGATGCGCATCAGCCAGGTGCCGCCTTCGCGACACGGCGTGCACTTGCCGCACGACTCGTGAGCGTAGAACTTGGTAAGGGTGTACGCGGCGTGCGGGATGTCGGTCGTGGAATCCATCACCATGATGGCGCCAGAGCCGAGC
>CAXMZV010000070.1:0-11740 GCA_964199985.1 Candidatus Ilumatobacter isfjordensis
TCGGCGGTGGGGCGATCCAGGATCGTGGGCATGCGGTGGTGCTCGGTGGGCACGACTGGGCGACGACCAGCGAGCAGATGAGTGATCTGATCGAAGCGCACCTTGCTGCTCTGGATGGGGTTGCAGTGGATGAGGTTGCTGCGGACTGAATCGATCACTTCTTGCTGTCTCGAACGTTTGTTCGATACAGTGCTGCGATGACGATTTCTTCCGCTCCGGCGTTGAACGAGGTGCTCACGGCACTCGGTGATCGAGTGGCCCCGGTGTCGATGGCACTCGAGCGAACGCTGCCCACGCCGGCTGACTGTGCCGATCTGTTTGCCGAAGGAGGGCTGGTACGTGGCCGGACGTTGTCGACCACGGGCCCGGCGGCCACCACGGTCATGCTGCGGCTCGTGGCTGCCGCCGTCGAGGCGGGGGGATGGATGGCGGTCATCGACGTGCCGACGCTGGGGCTTGATGCAGCAAGTGAATTGGGCATTGCGCTCGAGCGCGTCGTCGCGATCGACACTCGGGATGCAGGCGTGTGGGCTGATGTTGTTGCGGCGGCAGCTGACGGGTTCGAGGTGTTGGTCACTCGAGTGCCGGGTGATGTCCGTCCGTCGACGCTGCGCAAGGTGGTCACACGGTTGCAGCAGCGTGGCGTCGTGATGATGGTGGTCGGTGACCCCGGACCGTTGGCCTGTGACGGCGTGATTGATACTGGCCACCAGGTGTGGGCCGGTGTTGGCGCTGGATGGGGTCGGCTCGAACAGCGTGTCGTCGAGGTCACCGCGACGGGACGTCGGCTTCCCGGTCAGCGCTGCCGAACGATGGGGTTCCCGGTGTCTGAGTCGTACGGTTCTGAGGTGGACGGTTCTGAGGTGGACGGTTCTGAGGTGGAGGGAGCGCCGTCGATCCCTGAGCTCTCCACCGCGAGCTAGTGCCATGGTGATGCGCATGGTCACGGTATGGCTTCCTGACTGGCCAGTGGTTGCCGCAGGTTTTGACGGAAATCGGCCGGCTGCGGTGATGTCGGCAAATCGTGTGGTGGCTCGCACGGCAGCAGCGGCAGCGGAAGGTGTGGTGATCGGGCAGCGCCGGCGTCAGGCGCAGCGTCGGTGTCCCGAGATCGAATTGGTCGATCACGATCCGGCTCGCGATGCGCGTGAGTTCGAGCCGGTCGTGCGTGCTGTTGCCGAGGTGTCGCCGCGTCTCGATGTGATCGAGCCTGGATGGGTGAGCATGGCAGCGCGAGGGCCATCGAAGTACTTCGGGGGTGACGCGGCAGTGGCGGAGCATTTACAGCGTGCCGTCACCGAGGTGGGGGTGAAGGTGAGTGCGGGTGTGGGGGTTGCTGATGGGCGGTTCTCGTCGAGCGTGGCGGCTCGTTTGTCGGTGCGTCGGGCCAGCCCGGTGGTCGTCGAACCACACCAGTCGCCGGCCTTCTGTGCGCCGCTCCCGATCGGGTGGCTGCAGACACTTGGTGAATCCGACCCGGAAATGATCGATCTCTTTACTCGTCTCGGCCTCCGTCGTCTCGGTGACCTTGCCGCGCTCGATCCGGCTGACGTGCTCGGACGGTTCGGGCATCCGGGGGTGCATGCTCATCGTTTGGCAGCGGGGGTCGACGTTCGACCATCGAGCACCACCGACCCCGCCCCGGAGCGCCGACTCGACCAGGTCCTCGACGATCCCGTGGCGCAGGCCTCTGCGGTGGTGTTCGTCGCGAAACAACTGGCTGACGAACTGGCGCAGTCCTTGGCGGTGACCGGACGGGTGTGCACTCGGCTGGTCGTCGAACTCGAGACCGAGCACGGTGAACGATCCGAGCGGTCGTGGTACCGATCGGCGGGGTTGAACGCGCCAGCCATGGTCGAGCGAGTGCGCTGGCAGCTCGATGCCTGGGTCAATCTGCCACGGGGGAGTGAGCACGAGATCACCGGTGGCATCGCGCTGATCCGGTTGACGCCTGATGAAGTGCGCGCCGACGTCGGGAGTCAGTTGGGGTTGTGGGGTGGGCAGTCCGAAGCCGACCGCCAAGCGGCGCGGACGATCGCCCGGCTGACCACGATCACGTCCGACGATGCGGTCACTGTGCCGGTCTGGAACGGAGGCCGGTTGCCGGCTGATCGATATCGGTGGGTGCCGGCCTCGAATGTCGACCTCGACGGGCGTGCACGGGCGGTGTCGAGCGCGGGCACGGGAAGTGGTCCCAGCGGTCCGTGGCCCGGAGCATTGCCAGCCCCGTCGCCGTCGACGGTGTTTGCCGATCCGCACCCCGCCGAAGTGCTCGACGACGTCGGACAGCCCGTGCAGGTGAGTGGCCGAGGTGTGGTGTCGGCGCCACCGGCTCGGTTCCGGCTGATGGCCGGTGACGAAACGTCAGGATGGCGTCCGGGTCGGACTCGTGACATTGCAGCATGGGCAGGGCCGTGGCCGATCGACGAGCGATGGTGGGAGCCGGAAGGGCACCGACGTCTGGCTCGGTTCCAGGTAGTCACTGAAGGCCCTGACGGCGATCAGCGCGGCTACCTCGTCATCGCCGAACATCGCCGGTGGTGGGTCGCCGCCCTCTACGACTAATCCCTGATTCGGTCCAGGTTGTCCGATTGCTGCGTTCCGAGAGCTCCTCATTGAGCAAGCTCAACTTCGTCGCCTCGCGCCTTGCACTCGAACAACCTGATCCCGGATCAGACAAAGAAGGGGCAGGGCGTGCTGTGCGCGATGCGCGGGATTCAGGCAACGCTGATTGCGACGGGGATTTCGATGGCGTCGGTGACGTCGTTGGCGAGACGGAAGCCCACGCCGCGAACGGTGTGGATCACTTTCGTGCCAGGCGCTGCTTTGTCGAGCTTGCGACGCAGATTCGACAGGTGCACATCGACGACATGACTGTCGCCCACCCAGCGAGGGCCCCACACAGAGTCGAGCAACTCTTCGCGAGTGCACACTTCAGTGGGGCGGCGGCAGAGCTGTTCGAGCAAGGAGAATTCGATACGAGTGGTCTGTACTTCTTCGTCGTCGACGCTGGCTTCGCGGCGACCGAGATCGATGATGAGCGGGCCGAGCACGAGTGACGACACCGGTGCCGTTTCGACGCGCTGCTGCAGTTGACGCGGGCGGCGGAGCAGAGCGTGGCAACGGGCAGCAAGTTCATCAACGTGCAGCGGGGTCGAGACAGCGTCGTCGGCGCCAGCATGGAGCACAGCGGCGCGGACTCGGTGTTCGCCGTCGCCAGCGATGCACAACAAGTACTGCTCGGACGAGTGGCGGAGCATTTCGAACAGAGGGCGACCCTCGGGCGACATCAGTCGTGCATCGACGAGCAAGATGTCAGGAGAGAACGACTGGGCGAGCATCATGGCCGCCTCGGCGTCGGTCGGGGCGCTCACGCAGAAGCCAGTGGCACGGAGGCCAGCAACAGTGACACGTCGCAAGTCGACGTCCGAGACTGCGATCAGGATGCGTGGTGCGAGATTTGTTTCAAGGTCCATGTTGTGTTCTTCCGCCGTATGTGGTCCGCCGACCGGATGGGTGACTCGGGTGAGTCCGTGGTTATTTGTTCGCTGTCTGTGGTATCGGCCAGGAGTTTCTGGAACTCAAGAAGAAATGAGAAACAGATGACATCGATGTGATTTGGAACGACGATGTGAGTGGCGAAAGATGGAACGGTGCGCCACGCTGCAGTCATTGCTCGACTCCGTCGAGACGTCATCGCCAAGGAACCCGTCGACGACCGCGAGCGTCAGTCACTGAGAGCGTTCGTTGAGGCGTTCGATCAGCTTGACGAACCGTTTTCACAGGAATCGAACTCGATCCACGTCACCGGTTCGGCCTTGGTGGTGGGGCCGCGCGGCGTGGTCTTGCTGAAGCACAAACGGCTTGGTTTCTGGTTGCAGCCCGGAGGGCACGTCGACCCAGGTGAGTCACCGTGGGTGGCCGCATTGCGTGAAGCGCGTGAGGAGACAGGGCTCGAGGTGCGCTTTGCCGGACCGCTCGACGATGAAGGAGTGCCAGAGCTGTTGCACGTTGATGTGCACCCGGGCGGTCGAGGGCACACACATCTCGATGTGCGGTACTTGCTCGACGGTGGTGATGCCGATCCTGATCCACCAGAGGGCGAGAGCCAGGAGATCGGCTGGTACGACTGGGAGGCGGCTGTCAAGCAGGCCGACCCCGGACTGGTTGGCATCTTGAGGCACTTGCAGCGAGAGCGCGATTTGCAAGAATAGAACACTTGTTCGATACTTGTACGGATGGGGTTCAACAACCCGTCCTGGTCATGGAGCGAACTCGAAGCCACGCTGTCCGACCAGGCGTCGCGTGCCGGCACCAATCGAGACGGCCGGGCTCCCGGCAGTCCGTCGTGGAATGGGGGTGGCGATGGACCGGCATGGAGCCGCAAGCGTCAGCCCTTCGAAGCGCCGGCCGACCTGGCTGCTCGAACACGAGCCGCAGCGGTGCCGTATGCCGAGCTGCACTGTCACTCGAACTTCTCGTTCCTCGACGGCGCATCGCATCCTGAAGAGCTGGCCACCGAAGCAGCGCGCCTCGGCCTCGAAGCATTGGCCGTCACCGACCACAACGGTCTCTACGGCGTGGTCAGGTTCGCTGAGGCGGCCAAAGCCGTGGGGCTGCCGACAGTGTTCGGCAGTGAGATCACGCTCACCACCGGGCTGGCGAGCGCGATGGCGAGCAAGGTGTCGAGGTCCGAGGCCGACACCCAGCAACAGATCGACACCGGGCTCGTGCCCGATTCGCACGCGCCCGACCCGTCGGGGACGCACCTCCTCGTGCTCGCCGATGGCGTCGATGGATACGGCCGGTTGTCGCGGGCGCTGAGCGTCGGGCATCTCGCCGGTGAGAAGGGTGCGCCTCAATTCGCGTTCGGCGACCTGGCCGATGCCCTGAGTGGACACGCCTGGGTGCTCACCGGCTGCCGGAAGGGGGCCGTGCCGTCTGCGTTGGCTGCCGATGGGCGGGCAGCGGCGCGACGCGAACTCCAGCGCCTCATCGAAGCATTCGGACGCGACCGGGTTCTTGTCGAGTTGTGGGATCACGGCGACCCGCTTGATTCGGCACGCAATGACGCGCTGTTCGAACTGGCCACACGGGAACGTCTGGGATGTGTCGCCACCAACAACGTGCACTACGCCACACCTCCACAACGCAAGTTGGCAACGGCGCTCGCCGCAGTCAGGGCACGTCGCAGCCTGGCCGATCTCGATGCATGGTTGCCCGGAACATCAGGAGCTCACCTCCGATCTGGGGCCGAACAGCTGCAACGTTTCGCGAGATACCCCGGCGTGGTGGAACGCACCGCCGAGATTGGGCGTTCCGCTGCGTTCGACCTGGCGCTCGTCGCACCGAATCTGCCGCCGTTCCCGTGCCCGCCTGACCCGAGTGGTCGGCCAATGACCGAGATGGAGCATTTGCGCGGCGTGGTCGAGAGAGGCGGCCGAGGGCGCTATGGCGAGAGGCCCACGCCCGCCTCCGTGGCGAACGGAAGGATGGTCGAGGATCTGTCTTTGCGGGCTCGGGCGTGGCAGACGATCGACCGCGAACTGGCGCTGATCGAGCAACTCGACTTCGCCGGGTATTTCCTGGTCGTGTGGGACCTGGTCGAGTTCTGCCGCCGATCCAACATCTTGTGCCAGGGCCGGGGGAGTGCAGCCAATTCAGCGGTCTGTTACGCGATTGGGGTCACCGCTGCCGATGCGGTGTCGTTGGGCCTGCTGTTCGAGCGGTTCCTGTCGCCTGAGCGTGACGGTCCGCCCGACATCGACATCGACATCGAAAGCGATCGCCGCGAAGAGGTCATCCAATACGTTTACGAGCGGTATGGACGGCACCACACCGCACAGGTCGCCAACGTGATCACGTACCGAGCGCGCTCGGCAGTTCGTGACATGGCCAAGGCGCTTGGGTACGAGCCCGGTCAACAGGACGCCTGGTCGAAACAGGTCGACGGTTGGGGCGGTGTCCGCGTGACGATGGAACAGGATGACTGTTCCATTCCGCAGTCGGTGCTCGACCTTGCGCTCGAAGTCGAAGACGCGCCGCGCCACCTCGGTATCCACTCAGGCGGGATGGTCATCTGCGACCGGCCGGTGATCGAAGTGTGTCCTGTCGAGTGGGGACGGATGGACAAGCGGTCGGTGCTGCAGTGGGACAAGGACGATTGCGCAGCCACCGGTCTGGTCAAGTTCGACTTGCTCGGCCTTGGGATGCTCTCGGCGTTGCACTACGCCATCGATCTCGTCCGCGAGCACCGTGGCTACGAGATCGACCTCGCCACGCTCCCGCAAGATGACGACGTGTACGCCATGTTGTGCCGAGCCGACACCATCGGCGTGTTCCAGATCGAGTCGCGGGCCCAGATGGCCACGCTGCCGCGGCTCAAGCCGCGCCGGTTCTACGACCTGGTGGTGGAAGTGGCGCTCATCCGGCCAGGGCCGATTCAGGGTGGGTCCGTGCATCCGTACATCCGGCGGCGAAACGGCAAAGAGCAGGTCACGTACCTCCACCCGTTGCTCGAGAACTCACTCGGCAAGACCTTGGGCATCCCACTGTTCCAGGAACAGTTGATGCAGATGGCGATCGACGTCGCCGGGTTCACGCCCGCCGAGTCCGATGAACTGCGCCAAGCAATGGGCTCGAAGCGGTCGGCTCGCCGGATGGAACAGTTGAAGGAACGGCTGTATGCCGGCATGGAGGGCAACGGCATCACCGGTGACATCGCCGACGAGCTGTATCTCAAGATGAAGGCGTTCGCGAACTACGGGTTTCCCGAGTCGCATTCGGTGAGCTTTGCGTACCTGGTCTACTCGTCGTCGTGGATCAAGTACCACGAGCCAGCGGCCTTCTGCGCGGCGCTGCTCAATGCGCAGCCGATGGGGTTCTGGTCGCCGCACACACTGGTGCGTGATGCTCGTCGACACGGGGTCGTCGTGCGCACGCCCGACCTCAATGCATCACTGGCTGGCGCCACCTTGGAGCCGTGTGAGGAGGATGGGCCGGGCGCATCGGTTGGCGGGGTCGCCGTTCGTCTCGGGTTGGGGTCGATACGTGGCATCGGGGCTGACTTGGCCGACGAGATCGAGTCCGAGCGCAAGCAGGGTGGCTGGTACGCCGATACCGAAGATCTGGTGCGTCGCGTCCCCGCACTGCAGCTTCCGCAGCTCGAAGCGATGTCCACTGCTGGGGTGTTCACCGAGTGCTTCGGGCTCGATCGGCGCGAAGCAATGTGGACCGTGGGGGCCACCGTGCAGTCGCGTCCTGGTCGGCTGGCGGGCATCATCACCGGTGATGCTGCGCCGCGTCTGCCGGGGATGACGCCGGTCGAAGAAGTCGTGGCCGACCTCTGGGCCACCGGTGTGTCGCCGGACGGACACCCGACGCAGTTCGTCCGCAAGGAACTCGACGCGATCGGAGTACTCACCTCGGCGCAGCTGTGGGACCCCGAACCCGGGTCGATGGTGCACGTCGCTGGTGTGGTCACACATCGTCAGCGACCGCAGACCGCGCAGGGCGTCACGTTCCTCAACCTCGAAGACGAGACCGGGCTGATCAACGTCGTGGTGTCAAAGGGGTGCTGGCACCGCTTCCGGAAAGTCGCGCGCGAAGCGTCGGCGATGGTCATCCGGGGTCGTCTCGAACGTTCCGAAGGTGTGATCAACATCGTCGCTGAGCGCCTCGACCCACTGCCCATGCCGGGCACTATGAGAAGCCGCGATTTCCGTTGAGCCCGAGTTGTCTGGATTGACTCAAGAATATGACTGCATCGAACGCTGAACGTCGCAGATCTGCTACAAACAGCGACATGACTGATGTACCTGGCCCCCCCGCTGGCGGACCGAGCGACTTCCCCCCGCCAGGAGCGACTCCGAACGACCCGACAACTGTGCAGCCTGTCACGGCTGCAGGAGTGCCACTCGCCGGGGCAGCCGGCGCCGCCTCGATGGAGGAGTACCCACTGGAAGACCAACCGTGGTATCGCAAGCCCGGTCCGCTCGCCGGTCTTGTCATCGGGGCGCTCGCGCTGCTCGGGCTGGGGGCGTTCGCGCTGTTCTCCGGAAGTGGCGACGACGAGGCGGTCACCACCGACGGCGCCATCTCGATGCAGATCACCGTCACCCGCACCACCGGCGGCGACGAGCCGTTCGCGACCGAACAGATCGCCACCGTCACCGGACCCACCGACACACCTGACGGATTCATCTGGGTGTTACCACCCAATTCAATCGCCCCCGAGCCAGCCACCGCAGTGACCGATGGTATTGGCGACGTCCTGTTCCGTTGGGCTCCACTTGAACAACTCGTCGACTCCGCCGGGTGGCGCTCGACACTGGTGATCTCCGAGGTCCTCGCGCCGAACGTGACCCTTGGAGCCACCGAGTTCAACTGTCTCCTTGAACGTTCTGGTTCGACTCAGGGTGTTCCGATGACCGTCGACATCTCGGCCTCGCCCGTCTCCGAAGAGCGATTGGTGACGTACAGCTTTCCAGGTCATGAGTTCGCGCCGGGCGATCGGATGAGCTGTGCTGTCGCCAATGGGCCGCTCGCACCCACTACGACCACCACCACCGTTCCGGACCCGACGACGACTGTGCTTGAAACGACCACGACGGTCGCCGAGACCACGACCACGACCACCACGACCGTCGCCCCTCCGGCCACCGACCCTCCGGCCACCGACCCTCCGGCCACCGATCCTCCGGCCACCGATCCTCCGGCCACCGATCCTCCGGCCACCGCCCCGCCGACCCAGCCCGCAACGGTGCTTGAGATCATCGAGGGCAACCCTGATCTCTCGATGTTCAACGACGCGATTACTACGGCCGATTTGCGCGACCAGCTCAGCGCCCCGGGCTCCTTCACGATCGTGGCGCCGAACGACGCCGCCATGGGTGCGAATCCGTCGGACCTGACCGATCAGGCCGCTGCCAAGGCCTTCGTTCTCTCTTATGTGAATTCCGACGAGGCGTTGACGAGTGCGGATCTCGAGACACGTGACGACATCAAATTCGACGTCGGTCCAGTACGGGTCATCGTTGTCACGGGCTCAACGATCACGATCGGTGGCGCCGAGGTCGTTGGAGCTGAACAAGTCGCCGACACCGGCGTGGTACACACCCTGGGTCAGACGCTGGTCACGCCGGCGCCCTGACCGAGTGCTCCGACCCGGTGAGCTGATCGCTCAGCGGACCGGGTTGTCGACCATGCCGAGATGGAGGTCGGTGCTATCGGCTGGGTCAGCGACGTACAGGTGGGCACGTGCAACGTCCTCGTTCAGGGCGGTGCCCAAGCCCGGCTCTCGTGACGGCCTCACGTAGCCGTCCTCCCAATCGAGCGGCGCGGTGAGGAGATCGGCGTGGAAGCCGGACCAGTCTTGGATCGCCTCGACGATCAAGAGGTTCGGCAGCGTGGCCGCGAGCTGGATGTTGGCAGCGCCGAGAATCGGACCCGAGTACAGGTGCGGGGCGATCTGACACCCTGACGCTTCGGCAATCGCCCCAATCTTCTTCGCGGCCAGAATGCCGCCGCAGCGTCCAAGATTGGGCTGCCAAATCGCCGCTGCCTGATGCCGAGCGAGGGCCGCGAACTCAGAAATCGTCGTGAGCCGCTCGCCCGTCGCGATCGGGATTGTCGTCTGGCGCGCGATCCGACCCATCTCTTCGGGCAGATCGGGTTGCGTCGGCTCTTCGAACCAGAGCGGATCGAACTGCTCGAGTTGGCGCGCCAACCGAATCGCCCCAGCCGCGGTGAACTGGCCGTGGGTTCCGAAGAGCAGATCGGCCCGATCACCGACTGCCTCGCGCACGGCTCCGGTCAAGGCCACAGAGCGAGCGATGTCATCGAGGCTCGGCATGTGACCGTCGAAGGCGGTGTAGGGGCCGGCCGGGTCGAACTTCACCGCGTTGAACCCGCGCCCGACTTCGAACAGCGCCTGGTCGGCGGCTTGAGCCGGGTCGGAGTACACATCAGGTCGATCGGTGGTCGGATAGAGATAGGTGTACGTGCGGAGTCGATCGTGCACGCGCCCGCCCAGCAGATCGCTGATCGGGAGGCCGGCGTCCTTGCCGACGATGTCCCAGCAGGCCATCTCGATGCCGCTCATGATGCCGACGAGCGTCGGGTCGGGTCGAAGTGCGTAGCCACTCGAGTACATCCGTCGCCACAGCAACTCGATGCGATTGGGGTCAGCATCGATGACCAGCCGGTCGGCGATGTCAGTGACCATCGCTGCAACGGTGTGTGGCCCGACGGTGGCGACGTAGATCTCGCCGTAGCCCACCACGCCTGTGTCGGTGGTGAGCTTGACCACGATGAAGTAACGGCCGCCGTGGTGAGGCGGTGGGTTTCCGATGACGAATGTGGTGCAGTCGGCGATCTTCACGGTCACACACTGGCACAGCGCTCGCGTGGGGCTGCGGTGCGACTTGTCGATCGCTCACGCAGTCTGCGACGGTCTGCGTCGTGACCGAACACTTCGACCTCCTCCGCCTCACTGAGGGCGACAGCGGCACACGCTTCCGGCTCCCCGTCACGCTCGAGCTGTCGACCCCGTTCGACTTCCTCTACGGCGGTTCCGGCATTGCTGCATCGATTGAGGCTGCCGAGCGCGTCACCGGCCGGCCATTGATGTGGATCACCACACAGTTCCTGACCAATACCGCACCGGGCACGGTCGTCGACGTCGACGTGGCCACACCGGTCGCTGGTCGTGCGACGTCGCAAGTGCACGTGAATGCGTCCGTCGCCGGTGAACTCATGCTGTCATCGTTGTGCGCCCACACCAGCCGGCCGGAAGGGAAGCGCGAGACGTTCCTCACGATGCCGTCGGTCCCGCCGCCAGACGACTGCGGCCCGATGCTCGAACCGTTTGACGCGGTTCCGAACCGACCGAGCAGCTTCTTCGATTCGCTCGACAGACGGGTCGCTGCCGGAACGTTCGCGTTCGGCGAGGATCAGCGGCCGCAGCCGGGCCCTCTTGCGATGTGGAGTCGTGTGCATGGGCAGTCACTGCGAACTGCCGCGAGCTTGGCCTTCATTGGCGACATCGTGCCGCTCGGCATCTGCATCGCACTGGGACAGCCACTCGGAGGCACGAGCATCGACAACACGCTCCGCGTCGTCCAGACCGACTTCGATACCGAATGGGCATTACTCGAGATCATCCCCGAGTCGTTCCAACACTCGATCGGGCACGGCTCAGTCCGGATGTGGTCCGAAACGGGAGAACTCCTCGCCGTCGCGCAACAAACCTGCATCATCCGAACAAGCCACCACTCGGCCTGACTCACACCCCCGTGTGCAACGGTTCGGCCGGAATGCCACCGTCGATCAGCTGTCGCAACATCACCGCGAAAGAAGCAGGAGCGAAACCGACCGCACTCACATCGCCGGTTGCGACACGCTCGGCTTGCGACGAAATCTCATCCACGTCCCACCAGCGCATCTCATGGACGCGTTCGGCCCGCATCTGGTCCCACCCGATGGCGGGAACGACATCGAAGCGATGGGTGTGAACGAGATGAATCTGGTCCCGCTGGCCGTCGTACGTTCCGTCGAGAAACGGGATCACGTGCTCGCGCGTCCAGATGTGTGGACCGACGTCGGCGCCCACCAGTCCGGTCTCCTCGGCGAGTTCCCGATGCAGCGCGGTGAGGTGATCCACGCCGGGGTCGAGGCCGCCGCCCGGCAAGGCCCACACCTGGAGCGTCGGAAACTCGAAGCGAACGAGCAGGACTTCGCT
>CAXMZV010000071.1:0-11661 GCA_964199985.1 Candidatus Ilumatobacter isfjordensis
GGTGGGCTCCGACCCCACAGCATCTGATCGATGCTGGGCACCTCAACGGACTTGTCATCGCGTCGCCGTCGAATCCGACGGGCACCGTGATGTCGGACGACGCACTCGCAGCGATTGCCGCCCACTGCCGCTCCAACAACATTGCGCTTGTCGCCGACGAGATCTACCACGGCATCGTCGAGTCAGCCGCTGCCCCGCAAGTGCTGCCTCACGCTCCCGACGCGATCGTGGTCAACAGCTTCTCGAAGTACTTCTCGATGACCGGGTGGCGCGTCGGCTGGGTGGTCGTCCCAGAACACCTCGTCGACGTCGTTGAGCGGCTCCAACAGAACTTGTACATCTGCGCACCACACGTGTCACAGGTCGCCGCGCTGGCAGCGCTCGATGCAAGCGACGAACTCGACGGCCATGTCGAGCGGTACCGCGCAAATCGCCACGTGATGCTCGACGGGCTCGCGGCGGCCGGCATCACCGACATCGCGCCCGCCGACGGAGCGTTCTACGTGTACGCCCACGTGCCTCAGTGCACGACAGCGTTGGATCTCACCTCGATGGAATTGTGCGAGCGCTGGCTCGACGAACTCGGAGTTGCGTGCACGCCCGGCATCGATTTCGACCTGGCTCGTGGGCACGAGTACGTGCGCTTCTCCTATGCGGGCGCCGGTGATGACCTTGCCGCTGCGTGTGAGTTGCTTGCGGGCTGGACTCCATGAGCGACGCGGCGCCAGGCCAACCTGATCAGCAACCCACCGGCCCGCTCGCTGACCTCCGCGTCGTCGACATGTCGACAGTCCTGGCCGGGCCGAACTGTGCGCGCTACCTCGCTGACTTCGGCGCCGACGTCATCAAGGTCGAGCGACCCGGTGGCGACAGTCTGCGCAACATGGCCTGGCGCGACCCTCGCGATGGCGAGGGGCTGTGGTGGAAGCTGGTCAACCGGAACAAACGCACCGTCGTGCTCGACATCAAAGACACCGACGACACCGCAACACTGCTGAGCTTGCTCGACGGGGCCGACGTGTTGGTGGAGAACTCACGGCCGGGGACACTCGAGCGGCTCGGGCTCGGCCCCGACGTACTCCTCGCGCGGAATCCGAAGCTGGTCATCACTCGGATCTCGGGGTTCGGCCAGGACGGTCCGTATGCCTCGCGCGCGGGGTTCGCCACGATCGCCGAAGCGATGTCGGGCCTCGTGGCCCTCAGTGGCGAGCCCGACGGCCAACCGCTGCCGCCCCCGATTGCGCTCACCGACGAGGTCACCGGACTTGCTGCGGCGTTTGCCACGATGGTCGCGCTCCACTCGGGCGTGGGCCAGGTCGTGGATGCCAATCTGCTCGAAACGATGTTCCACATGATGGGCCCGCTGGTGTCGCTGTTCGGTGTGACCGGAGAGCAGCAGCCCCGCCTCGGTGCCGGCCTGCCCTACACGGTCCCTCGCGGCACCTACCACTGCAGCGACGGCCTCTGGGTTGCTGCCTCGACGAGCAGCGATTCGGTCGCAGCGCGCGTGATGGCGGTGCTCGGTGTCGGCGACGACCCACGATTCGTCGACTTTGCTGGCCGAACCGAACACCGCGACGAACTCGAACAGATCATGACCAAGTGGTGCGCAGCTCGGCCGCGCAGCGAGGTGATCGACGCGTTCACGGCTGCCGACGCAGCGATCGGTCCGGTCCTGGACATGGCCGACATCGCAGCGGACCCCCATTACGCGAACCGGGGTGCCATCGAGGTCGTCTCAGACGACTTCGATGGCACCCCGATGCAGAGTGTGATTGCTCGATTGTCCGCCACGCCCGGAGCGATCCGGTGGGTCGGTCGAGGTCTCGACGCCGATGGCGACGAGATCACGGCGACAGGCTGGTGATCAGACGATCACCTGCCCGTCAGCAGCTCATTCGGCTGCGTCGGCCTTGTCTTCGCCGGGAATGATCTTCTCAGCGGCGTCGCTGGCCTTGTTGTAGACGTCTTCGTGCTTGTCAGGGATCTTGTCGCTGTGCTGATCAACCAGGCTGTCCGTCTGGTCTTTGGTCTTGCCGGCCATGCCCTTGATCTTGTCAAAGATTCCCATGTTGTAACTCCTTCAATCGGTGTGCCCCGCGCTGGGGGCGACGTTGTCACTCCGTGCGTGGAGTCGTCGCCTCGGAGCCTATCCCGATGGGGCAGCTGACCCCCGTGCCCTTGATGCCGCAGTAGCCGTTGGGGTTCTTGGCGAGGTACTGCTGGTGGTACGGCTCGGCGTAGTAGAAGTCGGTGTCGAAGTCGATCGAGCCGATTTCGGTGGTGATCTGGCCCTTGCCCATCGCATCGAGGCCGGCCTGGACCCGTTGCCTGGTCGCCTCGATGATCGGGAGCTGGCTCGGCTGGGTGGCCCAGACGCCCGTGCGGTATTGGCTGCCGATGTCGTTGCCCTGGCGCATCTCCTGGGTGGGGTCGTGTTCTTCCCAGAAGACCTTCATGATCTGTTCGAAGCTGATCACCGACGGATCGAAGACGATGCCGACGGCTTCGGCGTGACCGGTGCGGCCGGTGCAGTTCTCCTCGTAGGTGCAGTTCGGCGTGAACCCGCCCGCGTAGCCGACGAACGTGGAATACACGCCGTCGAGTTGCCAGAACAGGCGCTCGGCACCCCAGAAGCAGCCCATGGCGACCACGGCGATCTCGAAGCCCTCGGGCCACGGTCCTTGGAGGGCGTTGCCGTTGACGAAGTGGGCCTCGGGCACCGGCATGGCCTCGGAGCGTCCGGGCAACGCCTCGTCGGGAGCGATCATCGTGGCGGTCTTGCGAAACAACATGCCTGCAGGATACGAGACGACTCGTGCTCCCCCGTTTGCGCGACGAAAACGGTTGACATTCCAACCAATTTCGTCGCGCAAACGGGATGGGGGCGTGGCTACGGTGCGGGCGTGACGATTCGGGACATGGCGCCGGCAGACCTCGATCGGGTCTTGGAGATCAACGTGGCGAACGTGCCCGAGGTCGGACCGGTCGACATGGACCGACTGCGCTACTTGGTCGACGAGAGTGCGTTCTCGTTGGTCGTCGACGTCGATGACGTCGTCGCCGGCTTTTGCGTCGTGCTGGCCACCGGTTCGAGCTACGACTCGGTGAACTACCTCTGGTTCATGGAGCGCTACGACGACGCGCACTACCTCGACCGAGTGGCATTCGATGCGAGCGCCCAGGGGCAGGGGCTCGGCTCAGCGCTCTACGACGAGGTCGATCGACGACTCGCGGAGCTGGGCGTCGGCCTCACGCTCGAAGTCAACGTCGACCCGCCGAACGAGCCGTCACTCGCATTCCATCGCAAGCACGGTTACGTCGAGGTCGGCCGCCAGATGTCCAAAGGCATCGAAGTCAGCCTCATGCACAAACCGGTGGCCTGAGTCACTGTTGCACTGACCGACTGACTCCAAGCCCGCTGTGACTCAGCGGCGGTCTTGGAGGAACCGGAAGTGGTTGCGCGTGGACGCGACCACGTCGGTGTCAATGTCGGCGAAGATCGTCGTTTCCGCACCAGCTGCGCTGACCAGCACTTCGCCCATCGGGTCGAACACAGCGCTGTCGCCCGAGTGGTCGAGCGACCCGGTGCGTTTGCCGTCGGCATCGAGGGCACCATCGCGTCCGACCCGATTGACCGCCACGAAGTACGCCTGGTTCTCGATCGCCCGGGCCCGCGCCAACGTCTGCCAGTGATGCCGACGCTTGGCCGGCCAGTTGGCGATCAGAAGGTACGCATCGGTGTCGTGAGCCAAGGCCCAGAACTCGTCAGCGAAGCGCAGGTCGTAGCAGATGAAGAGGCTGAACCTGACGCCCTCGATGGTGACCGTGATGTGTTCAGCCCCGGCGCGGACGTGCTCGTCTTCGCCGCTGTGTGAAAAGGGATGGATCTTGCGATATCGGTGCACGGTGCCGTCGGGACCGGCGAGCACGAAGACGTTACTGACACGCTGATCGTCGGCCCGCGCATCCGGCGCGAGTTCGGCGCACGTGCCGCCAACCCAAACATCGTTCGCTGCTGCCTGCTCGACGAGGAACCGACTGGAGGGTCCACCTTCCGGTTCAGCGATCGCCGGATCGGCGAAGGAGAACCCGGTCGAGAAGGTCTCGGTGAGCAGGACGATGCGCGCACCACCCGCCGCGGCTGCGGCGATCCGGGGCGCGAGCGCCGCGTAGTTCGCATCACGGTCGAACCACGCAATGTCGTGCTGCACTGCGGCCACCCGAACGACGGTCATGATGAGAACCCCTTGGTGAGCGCCTCGGCCGCTGCCTCGATCACCTGCATCTGTTTACAGAAGGCGAACCGCACCATGTGCCGACCGTGCTTTGGGCGGGCATAGAAGACCTCATTCGGCACAGCGACCACGCCACACCGATGTGGCAGTTGACGACAGAACTCGACGCCGTTGCCGGACGAGTCGAGCGGCCGGATGTCGGCGGTGACGAAATAGCTCGCCTCGGGCGCGTACGTGATGAACCCCACCGAATCGAGGGCCTCGACCAATCGGTCGCGCGTTGCTTGCAGACCCGCCCGCATCCCGTCGAAGTAGCTGTCCGGCAGGCCGAGGCCGACCGCAATAGCCGGCTGAAAGGGCCCTCCGTTCACGAACGTGAGGAACTGCTTGGCGGTGCGCGCCGCGGCGACCAGCGGCGCCGGACCCGACATCCACCCGATCTTCCAACCGGTCGTGTGGAACGTTTTGCCACCCGAGGAGATGGTGAGCGTGCGCTCGGCCATGCCGGGAATCGTCGACAGCGGGATGTGCCCGCGGCCATCGAAGGCGAGGTGCTCGTACACCTCGTCGGTCACCGCGATCAGGTCGTGTTCGAGGACGACATCGGCGATGAGCTGCAACTCGTCGCGAGTGAACACCTTGCCGGTCGGGTTGTGCGGCGTGTTGAGGAGGAGCAGCTTGGTGCGCGACGTGACGGCCGCCCGCAACTCGTCTGGGTCGAACACGTAGTTGCCTTCTGCATCTGGCGCCAACAGAACGGGAACTGCTTGAGCGTCGGCCATCGCAATGCCAGCGCGGTAGCTGTCGTACATCGGCTCGAACACGATGACTTCGTCACCGGCGTCGAGCATGCCAAGCAACGCTGCCGCCAGCGCCTCGGTGGCACCGGCAGTGACGACGATCTCAGTCCCTGGGTCGAGCTCGATGCCGTAGAACCGCTGTTGATGTGCCGCGATCGCGTCGCGCAGAACGGGCATGCCCGGCAATGGCGGATACTGATTCAGCCCCCCATTGATCGACTCGATCGCTGCATCGAGGACCTCGCGAGGACCGTCGGTGTCGGGAAATCCTTGACCCAGGTTGATTGCCCCGGTTTCGACGGCGAGCGCGGACATCTCCGCAAAGATCGTCGTGCCGAAGCCGGCGAGCCGAGAGCTGATCACGTCGGTCGGTGCTGCCACCGACCCGAGTGTACGAGTCGACACCGAACGCCTTGCCACTCGGCGGCGGACCACGGTGGACGGTCAGTTAGGCGACGGAGTCGTCGGCGTGGACGTGCAACTTGCGTCGGTCGGGGCCCTCGTACGACGGCGGCGGCGGCAACGGGTCCGCGACGGCAATGTTGCTGGCCAAGCGGTGGACGACGCCGGTGGTCTTGGCTTCGTACATCGCCACATCGGCAGCTTGCATCAGGTCACCGAGCGTTGCGCCGTGCCGCGGGTACAGCGCGGCACCGATGCTGCCCGAGATCGACACGTCGCCGGTGACGGGGGTTGAGCTGAGCCGGGCGCCAATGCGCTCTGCCGAGTTCCGGACGCCACTGGCTTCTTCGAGGCCAGGCAGGAGCACGACGAACTCGTCGCCGCCCCATCGGCCAACGGTGTCGGTGTCGCGAACTGCGTCGACGAGGCGGTCGGCACAGCCTGTGAGCACGAGGTCACCGAACTGGTGGCCGAGCGTGTCGTTGATCTGCTTGAACCCGTTGAGGTCGATCAACATCACGCACAAGCCCGTGCCGAAACGACCGGCCATGTCGATGGCTTCTTCGCTCAGACGCTCGAACTCACGACGGTTGACGAGACCGGTGAGGTCATCGGTGGTCGCTCGTCGCTCGAGCTGACGGTTCGCAGAGAGGAACGACCATCCCGCGAGGGCGAGGAGCACGGTGCCGAAGGCGAAGAGAGCGAGGTAGAGACCCGGCGCGTCGGCACCCCAGCTGACATCGTCGGGCACGCTCGAACGCAGGAGAATCGAGCCGTCATCGAGCGGCTCGGAGATCTGGCCGATCAGCACGCGGGTTCCACCCACCGTGCGGATGCCCGACACATCGGTGAGCTGTTCGGCTCCGGATGTGACGACCCTGAAGTCGGTGCCGAACTCAGCAATGGCCGTTCTGGCCAAGGGGCCCACAATCGCAATGAGCGGGAGCTGGATCGACACGACATCGGTCATCGTGCGACCGACGACGAGCACCGAGTTGCTCGGCACGTCGACCACGGCGACCGAGCCACCGATTGGTGCCGCCGAAGATGCAGCGCCAAAGGTGCCGAGCGCAGCGAGGTTCGGCCCCGAGCAGTTCGTGCCGATGCACGCTTCTGCAGAGTCGTCGAATGTCCGCAGCAGCGCCTCAGGGGTGGTCCCAACCGAGGCCACCTCGACGACGGCTCGCGCGCGAAGCAGCGTGGTCTGCACGGAGTTGGTGGCGATCAACGCTGCCGACGAGACCTGCGTGTCCTGCTCGTCGTACAGCTCGCTGCGCTGGTTGATCAGCGACACGAGCGTGGCAACCAGGAGCATCAGGCTCCCGAACAGTGCGCCGACTCGAATGAGCCTCATACGCCAGTATCGGCGTCAACTGGAGCGAACGTGAGGATTTCCACACAATTCTTTCTGGCTGTGGCGAAGGGCGCAACCAAACCGGTCGCGGGAACGACTCGGGGAAAACGACATCGGCCCCCGTTGGACGGGGGCCAATGCTGGCGCGCTCGGAGAGAGTCGAACTCCCAACCGCTTGATCCGTAGTCAAGTGCTCTATCCATTGAGCTACGAGCGCAGGTATTTATGGACGACATGTTACCCCGCGAACTTGAGCGCGACACCGAGACCTCGACGCTCGATGCGGATGACCTGGATCAATTCGACGCGGCGTCGATTGCTGAGGCCAGTCGAACCGTCAGAGTGCCCATGGACCCCAACCGCCCGCCCGTTGGTACAGCGCGTAGGCAGCGCGGGCGTTCGTCTCGGGGTCATAGAGCTGTTGATCGTTCGTGATACCGATGTCGTCGAGCCAGCTCTTGTGCACGTTCCAGTACACCTGGAACAAGCCGTAGCAGCAGAAGTTCTTGGCGGTCGGCACGTAGCGACTCTCGCGGAACGCGATCTCGAGCGCCCGCTCTTCGAGCTCGTCGGGCCAGACATCGCGAATGATCTGCTTGATGTCTTCGGGCCCGGGAGGCGCCGTGGTCGGCGGCTGCGTGGTGGCGACTGTGGTGGTCGGCGCCTGCGTGGTGGTCGGAGCGACTGTCGTCGTCGGAGCGACGGTGGTGGTCGGCGCGATCGTGGTCGGAGGCGCCGGAGTGGTCGCGCCAGCCGGCAAGCAGATGTCGCCGCCTGGGTAAAGCGGCGTTGACGCGCTGGCACCATTGGCTTCGAGCAGTTCGTCGAGGTCGACACCTGCGGCTTTCGCGAGCCGGATCCAGAAGTCACCGGAAACGACCGTGTAGTCGATGGCGCAGTTGCGCTCGACCCGGGCCGCCGGCGCAGAGGCATCGGCCGCTGCGTCGAGCTCCGCGGATTGCGCGGCCGAAGTCGAGGTTGCTGGCGTCTCGGTCGATGCCGATGCCGGCGCAGAGGCCTTGGCGACGATCGTCACGGGCGACGCCGACGAAGCGACAGTCGTGACCGCTGCGGGTTCGTTGACCGCAACGGCGGGTGGCAGGTCGTTGGGATCGAGCTGTGTCGACGTTGCGTCGGTCGGTGCGACATCGGCGGTCGATGGCAGCAGGGTGATGGTCGATGCGACGGCTTCGGTCGATGCCGCTGATCCGACCAGTCGGTCGGCATCGTCGCTACCTGCGTTGAGGAGCAACGGAACGAGGAGCGCACCGACGACAGCGACGGCTCCAACCCGAACGAGGAGCGGGTCGATATGAGCGGCGCGACGTTCGTTGCCGGCATCGACGGGGGCGGGCGCGAATTCTGCGTCCCAATCGTCGGCCTGCGTTTCGTCGACCGCGGCCTCAGTCGTGGTCCAGCCGGCCGTGTCGTCGTACGCGAAGTCAGCGTCGTCGAGATCGTCGAACATGTCGGCACTCACGCCGCTGGACGGCGTCGGCGCGTGTGCCGCGCTGGCGGCATCGGGGCGGATGATGCCGTGTTCGCGAGTGGCGTGGCTGCCCGAGCTGAGCAGATTCGAGAGGCTCCGTCGGAAACGAGCGGCTGGCCTCTGCGCCTTGGAATCGGCCTGGCTGGCCCAGTGGGCCTCAGCGTCGAAGTGTTCGTGCTGCGTCGTCGGTCGATCGTGCTCAGAGGTCCAGTCGGACTTGCCGCCCCAGAAGTCCTCGCCGCTGTCGTTCTCTCGGTTCATGAATCTCCGCCTGGTCACTGGTGGCTCACTTGGTGATCGCTTCGGCCCAACGTCGAAGAGGAACGATCGAGAATTCGTGCGTTCGGCTGATGCCGACACACGCTGTGACACCAGTGTCTAGTCCGTTCGTCATCAAATCGCAACGCGGCTGTCATGCAGACGACATGCTTGTAACTTGAACCGTCACATCCGGATGGGCATCGAGCGGTCGCCGGTTGCACGATCTCTGCCCGATTCGCACAGCATTCCGCCGTCTTGCGGGCAGAGTTCAAACGGGCCCGCGGTCGAAAACCAGAACGACCGGCACGCGCTTTCACGTGCCGGTCGTCAGTGGCGGAGAGGGTGGGATTTGAACCCACGGACCCCGGAGGGTCAATGCCTTAGCAGGGCATCCCATTCGGCCGCTCTGGCACCTCTCCTGGGAGCATGGAGCATAGCCCGGTATCGTCGAACGCGGAACGGTGGCAGAGCGGACGAATGCACCCGCCTTGAAAGCGGACGACCTTCACGGGTCCGGGGGTTCGAATCCCCCCCGTTCCGCCAAGACATAGAGCGTCTATCCGGTGTTACGAGGGTAAGTCGCCTCCAACAGCTGGCCGATCATTCGCGATCGACACTCGCGTGGCGACTCGGTTTTCGCTTGAGGTCCGCTGCAGTTTCGTCCGGATGTTCACGTCCTGCACGGCCCCAGTGTCCGACTATTCCGTCCCATTTCCGTCGAATCCGGCTGGAACATCGGAGTGCATCGCCTATTCGCAACGTGCGCCGCTTGTCTCGTCGCTGGCAAGTTTCTGCGTGATCGCTCTTCGACTCATTTCATGGCGAGCGCACGCAGATCCGGATTCAGAGGCCCACGGCCGCAGCGCTGCCTGAGCGTGGCCTCACGGTCGGCGGCAGCGCACTCGGCGCCGAGTCGACGCTGAGCGAGCGACCGCGATTGGGGGCGGCAGGACCGTTCGGCGCAGGGTTCCCGGCCGCAGGGGGCCCATTTGCCCCGGTGCTGCCTGGCGCCGGACTCGCTGCGGCCTGCTGAGCTGGTTGCGCGTTGGTGGCTGCTTGCCCGGCTGGGCCGTTGCCGGCGGCCTGCTGAGCCGCGGATGGCGCCTTCCCGCTGCGCACCGTCCCGCCGAAGATTCGTACCTTGACGCGGTCACCGGAGGTGTCGAACGCCAGCGGGGTGGTGTAGCGGGTGATTGCGTCGTCGATCTTGTTCCACAAGGCGAGCCGGTCTTGGCCCTGACCGTCGTACGACAGCAGGAGCGTGCCGAGCTTCGCCGGACCCTCCCGACCCGCTCGACTGGCGTTACTGATGGTGATGTTCCCCTTCGCGTGCTTCTCGAATCCGGCACCGAGGTCGAAGATCTTGCCGTTCGTGGCGATCCGGTACGGCTCGTCGTACTCGATCGGCGACCGCGAAGCCCGACCGTCCGGGTCGACCCAGATCAACGGGTTCCCTGACCCGTACGTGTATGCCGACAACATGCCGGGATCTCCGAGCACGCTGTCCGGGTCCTCGGTGAGAAGCGGTTCGGGTGAGATGAATGCCTCCTCGCGGGGCGAGAACCAGCGTGAACCGAAGTTGACCAACGAGTAGGTCGGGTCGGTCCAGCCGCCTGCATACAGATAGGGCGTGTCCTTGATCCGACTCTGCCCGGCGACCCACGGTTGGCCGGTCGGCAGGTACTCGACGTACTGGAACACGCCGCCAACTGCGTCCGTCGCGACCCGCAGGGAGCCCTGCAGGTCTCGGTGGTAGAACGTGATCTTCAGGTCCGCGTGCGGCGTGCAGGTGTCGGATGCGGCATCGTAGGTTCCATCGGTTGCGGTACAGCACGTTGCCGCATCGGTGCAGCCACAGACCATCGACGACGGATCACACACGCAGCCGTTGGGATCGATATTGGGGTCGCACAGCGGTGGCGGTGCCGACGTCGGCGAGGTCCGATGTGACGCCACATTGACCTCGCCGAGGAAGATCTCGGCGTAGCGGTGGCCACCGTTGACGACCCGCCAGTGCTCGTTCACGAAGAACGTCGTACCGCCGGGGCCGCGCTCGAGCGCACGGTTCCCTTCAGCGTCGTAGCGGTAGTCGGTGTCGTTGCTTCCCTGACCCAGGAGCGTCACCCGATTCTGAGCGTCGAACTCGTAGTCCCTGACCAGGTCGTTGCTTCCCCCGCCACACGGCTGGACCCACTGGCTCAAGTTGCCGTTCGCGTCATATGTGTACGTGCGGTCTCCGGCCTGGACGAGGCGGTGCGGTGACGACGTGTCGTAGACCATGTCCGCTGCGCCGAGGGTGTAGGTGGTCGAGGGATCCTGATTCGCGCTGCCGCCGCCGGTCCCAGTATCGCCGTCACACGAGTTCGTCGTCGTCGTGCTCCCGTCGCCGGGCCCGCCAGGCCCTTTGTTCTTCTTCGAGTTGCCGTTTCCGCCTGGCTTTCCACCGCCTGGCTTTCCGCCGCCGCCGTTGCCGGTCGTGCCGGTCGTGGTGGTCGCCTGCGTCTTCCACAGCAGATTGCCGTTCGCTGCCCGGTCGACCGCGTAGCTGGCATCGCGCGTTTCGCGCTGGTCGACGTAGCGGGCGACCGCTCCGGTCAGCCGATAGTGCTGGTCGTAGGTATAGGCCTGCTGCGCTGCACCCGGGACGTTGTTCTCAGGCGGTGTCCCCAGCTGGGCAAGCGTCGTGGCAGTGCCGTCGTCGTACAACGCGTTGACGACATCGGCCACGTTGCCGACCCGGTCGAAGCTGTAGCGGAGCCGCTGCAGCGGACGAGCCGTCGAGGTGGTCCCGTCGTACTGCACTTGCGCTGCGCTGTCTGTCGAGATTTCCGTCAGGAAGCGTCGGGCCGGGTCGCGTTCGTACTCCGTCGTGACACCGGTGCCGGTCGTGATCGACACGACCTGACCGAACTCGTCATAGTCGGTCGATGCGACGTAGTTGATCGGGAGATCCGGTTGCGGGACGGCCGTACCGAATTGGTCGTACCTGTCGTGCTGCGGTGCGAGCGAGGCGAGCGTCGCCGCACGACCGCCGACGTCGTAGCCGGTGGTGAGCACCTCGCCCTCCGGGTAGGTCAGCGTTCGGAGACGTGCCAGCGAATCGTATTCCCACGAGGT
>CAXMZV010000072.1:0-11654 GCA_964199985.1 Candidatus Ilumatobacter isfjordensis
ACGTCGGAGACGACCTGCATCGCTGCCAGAGCGAACTCCGCGGCGTCTGCGACCCGGGCATCGTCTTGGTTCACTCCGGTCAGATACAACTGGCTCCCCGACGAGCGCTGGATACGTTCGGCACCGTGTCGTTCCGCGAGCGCGAGGGCTTCATCATTGAGCCGATCGGCGATTTCCAACGCGAGGTCATTGTCGGTCGCGATGGTCGAGGGGATTTCGTCGATCGTGATCGACACGACCGTCGCGGTGTCGAAGATGTCGCCGATCGCCTGTTCGCCGCCCCGGACGCGGTCAACGAGTCTGGCCGGCAGGAGAGCACCCAGTATGTCGTTGATGTGCTGCTCCTCGTCGATGATCGCCTGCTCCTGCGATTCGAGCTGGCGGGCAACGCCTTCGAGCTGACGTCCGAGGTCGCCGAGCTCGTTCTGGCCGAGATCGTCGATCTTGGTGTCGAGGTCACCGCCGGCGATGCGCTCAGCGGACCGCACGAGTGCCTGAGCAGGCTTGGTCAGGGTGCGGGCGAGGAAGATGCCGAAGATAGCGATCGACGGGAGAAGGATGGCGAGAACCAGGAGGAACCGGCGAAGCAACGAGTTGACGGCGGTGTCGGTTTCGGATCTGTCGATCTCGACGACGACTGCCCAGTTGACGCCGTCCACGCCTGCGGGACCTGACGCCGCCAGCGTCTTGGTCCCGAGGTAGTTCGTGACAGTTCCGGAGAATTGGTTGCCGTCGAGGCTTTCGGTCACTGCGGCGTTGTCGACGGGTTGCACGAGGACTGGCGAGCCGATGATTTCGATGAGGTCGGTGGCATCAGGGTCGTCGTATCGCTCGAGGTGCCGGCCGAGGTAGTCATCCGGATCCTGCAACCAGGCCCGTGTGTCAGTGCGGAGTGTTCCGTCGCCACCGACGATGTAGCTCTCCCCAGTGTTACCGAGACCCAACCGCGCCCAGTCCTGCTGAGCGGTCATCACTGCCGTCAGCGCCTCGACGGGTACTTCGGTGACCACTGCACCCAAGACATCGGACCCTGATCGCACCGCCGAAGCGAGGAAGAACACCGGCTCGCCGCGGGTCGGGACATAGAAGAACGTGTCGGAGATGACGCTGTCGCCGATCGCAACGGTCGAGAGCTTCTCGACGACCTTGCCGAGCCCACTGTCGGCGTACGGGCCGTCCAAACTGTTGGTTCCCAGATCGATCCGCTTCTTGGTGGAGTACACGACGTCGCCGGTGTCAGCGTCAACGAGGAGCAGGTCGGACATTGTGGCATTCTCCATGAGTGCACGCAGCAGCGGGTGGTGTGTCGCATGGGCCGTGCTGTAACCGGAACCGTCGCCGGCGTCGTCGAGTCGGTCGCGTTCATCGAACTCGTTTGGATTCTCGCTGATGTAGTGACGCTGGACGTAGCGGCCTGCGACCGATGATGGAACGAGTTCGGTGGCGTCGATGTCGACCCCAGCTGTGACGAACGGAGGCAGCAGTTCGGTGTCGTAGATCGTGGTGAGATCTTCCACCTGGTCGGAGGCGAGGTCGTCGTCGAGCCCCTCGAACTCACGTGAGAGGTCGGCCAGCGCAGCCGCGACGGTGGGGTTGATGGCAAGGGCCGACACACGGGACTGCAGGCGCTTTGCGCCAGTCTCGAGGGCTTGCACCCGAGTGTCGCGCACGGCCGTCAGTTGTGACTCGACGCTGTCATTGATCAACAGTCGTGCGAACACGAAGTTGACGGTGGCGAGCAGCAGGACCGAGACCAGAGCTACCCCGACAAGGGTGACGGAGACTCGGCGGCGCAGACCCTTGTTCCCGATGAGCCGGTTCTTGGCCACGCCGTTCTCCGCGGTGCTCACGACTGATCACTCTCTGACGGAGGTGGCGTGGGGTTGGTCGGGGTCGCGTCGACCTGGCGGCGCGAGCGTCGAAGCGCTCGTTCGATTCGCCGCCGCCGGGTCGCCGCCAGTTGATCGAGCGCGTGGGCGAGATCGGGAGCGAGCGCAATGGCGCGGCTCGCGCCCTCCGGTGGAATCCTCACGACCTCGCAGTCGGTCACCGCAACGATGAGTGCTCGATCAGAATCTGGCGGCTCATTCAACACACCAAACACCTCGCCAGCCTCGATGTCGAACACGTTGAGATCCTCGGCATCATCCTGGCGGAGCACGAGCCGGGCACGGCCTTCATGCATGAGCAGCAGGTCCTGCAGAGATCCCTCCTGGATGATTGTCTCACCGCTTCGATATTGACCAATCGACGCGACGGCCGCCAACTTGTCGAGAGCATCGTCGTCGAGCCCGGCAACCAACGGTATGTCGACGATGCGTCGCCGAATGTCGGCCGTTGTCACCTGAGCCTCGATCGCCGCTTTGGCCCCATCGAAGAGGTACACGTCCTGAGCGGGATTCGGCAACGGGACGTCGTGGCGGTACGTCAGGTACCAGACGAGAGCAGCAAAGTCTGCCTTCACCTGCGGCGCTCGGGCGTAGTCGTCGATCCACATCGATGCCTGATAGTCGACCACGGGGTCCGCGATCAGGGTGACTCGCGCGAAGGGGGGTGGGTCCTCGACGACACCCGGCGTCGAGCGGGCGGCGTCGAGCAACATCTCGATTGCTTTGGTCGGTGGTGCACTGCGTTCGATCTGCACGTCGACTTTCACTCGATGCAGCCGGCTGGGCTGATCGAAGTTGATGATCGTTGCTGTTGCGAGCTGGCCGTTCGGAATCACGACGAGGTCGCCGTTGCGGTCTTGGATGCGGGTGGCACGCCAGTTGACGTCGATGACGCGACCTTCGATGTCGTCGGACTCGATCCAGTCGCCGGTGCTGAACGGTTGGTCGGCGAGCAGCGTGAACCCGGAGGCGATGCCGCTCAGTGTGTCCTGCAGTGCCAATGAGACGACCAGCGAGGTGACGCCGAGCGCTGTGAGCAAGCCCGAGAGATCGATTCCCCAGACGCCAGCGATCAGGAGCCAGAGAGTCGTCAGAATCAGCAGGAGCCGCGGCAGCGCCAGCAGGAGTCGCGGGATCGGCCGTCGACCCGTGCGCCGCGGCCGATCGGCCAACTCGGCCACGACCACGCGGAACCCAGACAGTGCCGCGCTTGCACTGGCGAGCAGGACGGCGCTCCCCAGGACTTCGATGAAGATGTTGTCGTCGGTGACGTCGAGAAGTGTTCGGGTGAGGACCCACACCGTCAGCAGTGGAACGACCCACACGCGCAGTGTCACGATGGCGGGCTGGTACGGGGAGTCCCGTTGGCGTAAGCGCTCTTCCAACTCGCCGCTGCCGAGGATCAGCAACGGCAGGACGACGATGATCAGTGCCGCCCATGCTGCGTTCGAGTCGGGGAACAGGTTGCTCATCTGGCTGGCTCGCCCTCGTGTGCGCGGCCGGAGATGACGACAATGTCCGACATACTGCCCTCCGATTGCTCCTGTGTCACGAAGCTCGACGAGAGCTGTACCTGTGCTGCCCGTGTCGCGAAGATGGTGTTCGAGCCCTCCATCCTGGCCAGGTCAGCAGCGCGTTGCACGGTTGAGCCCCAGGCGTCGTACACGAGATTCGCCCCTCCGGTGAGCCCAACGGTGACGGGCCCCGAGTCGATGCCGGCCGTGATCGAGATCAGCTCGTGCTCGTCGCCGAGATCGCGTACGAGGTCCCGGACGTCGAGCACGAACGACACCGTTCGTGCAGCGTGGTCAAGATGGGGTCGAACTGTTCCGCAGGCTGCGTAGTACGCGTCACCAGTGAGACGGATTCGTTCGAGACCTCGTTGCAGTGCCAAGGCATCGGTCTCCTCGACGAATTGATCGAGCAGCGCCCGAGCTTCATCGCCGTCGCCGGATCGCATCAGTGGGCCAAGTCCGCGGATCACGATGACTGCGACCGTCGCGTGGGCAACTTGGTCGACGACATCGCGGTCGCCGGCCTCAGCTCGCTGCGCGACCTGTGGTGGGAGGATCCGCCGGAGCAATCGTCGTCGTTCGGCTGAGCGCTCAGCAGCGTCGTCGTTTCGGCTCGCCAGCGTTTCCAGCATGGTGTCGATGTCTGCCGCAAGTTCGACGAACTCGGTCGGGGCTCCGTCGGGAACCGACGCGGAACTGGCCCCGGCTTCGATGCGCTCTCCGTCGCGGATGGCCCGCAAGCGCGTGGACACGATGCGGACGGTCCGCAGCAGGCGGTCCGACCAGCGTGCGGCAATGAACGTGATGGTCACAAGGAAGAGTGCGATGGTGATCAGCAGATTGCGGGCGAAGTCGATGATCGGCTGTTCGATCTCCTGCTGTTCGACCGCGGTGATCATCGCCCAGTCGAGGCCATCGATCTCGAGGGCGCGGCGGGCTTGGAGTACGTCGAGTCCAAGATAGCTGGTCGTCTCGGCCAGGCTCGGTTCGGGATCGAGCGCGGCGTCGACGTCGTTGTCGTTGATCGGTTGGAACAGCACGGTCGTCCCGAAGGTACGCATCGCTCGCGTCTGGCTCTCGGTGACGTTTCCAAGGTCGGTCACGTCCGTCAGGTAGGCACTCTCGTCCTCGATGAACGCACGTGAGTCTGTTCGCATCAGATTGTCGCTCGCCACAACATATGTTTCGCCGCTGTCGCCTTGGGCCGACCACGACCCGTCGTTGGTCGTGATCGAGCTGATGCGCTCGGGTCCGATTCTCATGGCGACGTACCCTGCGAGCGAATCGTCGTCGTACACCGGACTCGCGACGAACATGCTCGGTTCGTCACCCGCTGCGGCATAGCTCGTGAAGTCACGCACCGCAGCGATGCCGGGCTCGGGGGGATTGTCGAACGACTGGATGAGCACTGCCAATGCCGACCCGCTCTGTGGGCCGGTCAGCAGGCTGGTGCCGAAGTCGGTGTCCTTGGCAGTTGAGTACACGATGGTGTTGGCGTCAGGTTCGATGAGGTAGAGGTCGTCCACGCCGGTCTGGACCACGAATTCGTCGAACGACCCGTGCAGCTCGCTGTGGAGTCCGAACCAGTCGCTGCCGTCATCCGCGTCGGCGAGTAGATCGCCTTCACCTGACGGGACGACGTAGGCCGCCTGCAGGCTGACGGCGGCGTCTGCCTCTGGTACAAGGCCGGCCGCAACGACTGGCCGGCCGCGAACAGCTGACAGTTCCGGAGCGACCACGTCCGTGTAGAAGGTGTTCACCGCCTCCTCGTCGTCGGTGGTCGGCTGTTCTGCATCCAACTCCCGGTAGGCGTCGGCGAAATCGTTGATCGCCCGCGCTGTGCTGGGGCTGATCGCCTGGCCAATCGCGGCACGCTGCAGACTCCCCACGTATCGTTCGACTTCGTCGGCGTGGGCCGCACCAAGGGAGGTGACGCGGGCGCGAAGCACGCCGTCGGCGAGCTCGCCTCCCCGTTGCAGTCCGACGATGGAGGTGATGACGAGTGAAATCAGCGCGACCAGGAGGATCACCAGCGACAGCCGGGTGGCAACCGAGATGTTGCGAACAATCCGCCTCCGCCACGCCGCGATTTTCGCAAAGGTCGCGCGCACGATGCGAAGATAGCTCACGCGAGCGCTCGACGCCCAAGGTGGCAGAGGTCACGGCGTCTTTGGCGACGCGCCTCTAGTATGTGTGCGAAATGAGTTCGACATGTGTCGGACCGTCACAACACAAAGGACACTGCAATGCTTGCTTACGAATACCCAATCCTCGGCGTCTTCTGGTCGATGATGATCTTCTTCCTGTTCTTCGCCTGGATCATGCTGTTGTTCAGGGTCATCATGGACGTGTTCCGCAACCACGAGATGGGTGGTCTGGCCAAGGCACTTTGGCTGATCTTCGTGATCGTCGTTCCGTGGTTGGGCGTGCTCGTCTACCTGATCGTCAATGGCGCTGACATGACCAAGCGCAGCATGCAAGATCAGCAGGCGTCGCAAGACGAGTTCGCGTCATACGTCCGCACCACCGCTGGCTCGGGCGGCAGTTCTGCCGACGAACTGACCAAGCTGGCTGGCCTGCGCGACAGCGGTGTCATCACCGACGAAGAATTCGCAGCGCAGAAGACCAAGCTCCTCGCTTGATCGTCGCACCGGTCCGGTTCGGGGCGCGCTTGGATGACGAGCCGTCCTCGAACCGGAACCGGACGACATTGTTTCCCATGTACCCCACAGCGGAGGATTGATCGATGAAAGCGCTGTTGCTGCGCATGGTCGTCCTCGCCACGGCCTTCTTGGTTGTCGACGCGGTCATGGACACCGTCACCATCAGCGGGGGGTTCTTCGGCGCGATCGGTCTCGCTGTCGTGTATGGCCTGATCTCGGCGGTTCTCGGCACACTGCTGCGACTGCTGACGCTGCCGTTGGTACTGATCACAGTCGGATTGTTCGAGATCGTGATCAACGCCGTTTTGCTCTCGGTCACCGCCGGCCTCACCGACGCGCTCGAGATCGACGGCTTCGGCTCGGCGCTCGGCGCCGCGGTGATTCTGTCGGTGGTGTCGGTGCTGATCAGTCTGGTGATCGCGGTGGTCTTTCCTCAAGCCATGGACAGCGACGACGCGTCATAGCTGACGTCTTCAGTCGTGGAGTGAACGCTCGATCTCGGCGCGCAGTGCTGCCGGGATCTGCACATTGACCAGGCCGTCGCGGTGCACCTGGAGGCGATCGGTGACCGTTGCTGGATCGCTGAGTGATGCAACCGTCAGCGCGATGACACCGGAGCCTCGTTCCATGTCGCTGCCGACCGATGAGATCAGTTGCTCGAGCCGATCCGCATGGTCCTTGAGTTGGGCGGCTCCGCCGGCACCGGCGAGCACCCCGAGGACTGGAAGACCGATCACTCCGCCCACGAACAGCCCGATCACTCCGCCGAACGTGGCTTTGCGCCGCAGGTCTTTGTGATCTGCACGTTTGGCAGTGACCCACCCCTGTGCATCGCGGCTGAGTAGCGCACAGTCGTCGATCTCGAGAAAGCCCTCGGCTTCAAGGGTTTGCAGTGTGTCCAGACCCTTTTCCGCCGCGCCTGGTGAATCGAAGGTCAAGACGATGAGTTCGCTGTCCATGCTGTTCACACCTCTTTCTTCGGGCCGATGGTCAGGTCGGTGTTACGACTTGTCCCAGGGCTTCTTGTCGGCTGCGGCGAGAGCGGCTTCGAGTTGCTTCTTGTTGTACTGCTGCCACGCGAAGGTGACGATGACGGCGCCGACGATCGACCCGATCAGGCCGCTCGGCTTCAGGGCGAGGCCATCGCCGGCAATGAGGCTTGCGAGCAATCCACCAACGAACGAGCCGCCGATGCCGGCGAGGAACGCAATCCTCCAGTCAGTTTCACGTGGGCCGCGTCCCAGCAGGAATTGGGCGATCCATCCAACGGCCATGCCGCCGATGATCATGGCAAGAATCAACATGGCCGCCGACCCTATCGGTTCGACAGTCAGGGTTGGCGTTCCGCCGATGACCTGAAACGTGGACTGGCGCGCGTGCAATGATGTCCGCCGTGCCAGAAACGATGCCCCATGTCCACTGATGTCATGGTCTTTCTGGCGGTTGTTGGACTGCGGCTTTTCGTTCCACTGCTGATCCCGCGTTTTCCGCTTCCTGCAATTCTCGCTTGCCTCGTCATCGATGCGGCGGATCAGACGATCTTTCAGAACAACACCGATCTCGACCTCACCGGCTACCAGGGGTACGACAAGGCGCTCGACATCTACTACCTGACGATCGCGTACCTGTCGACGCTGCGGAACTGGACCGATCCGTTCGCCTTCGGCGTCGTCCGATTTCTCTGGTACTACCGCCTGGCCGGCGTGTTGCTCTTCGAGTTGTTCGACGTTCGAGCCTTGCTGATCATCTTTCCCAATACGTTCGAGTACTTCTTCATTGCATACGAGGCCGTTCGCCTGTGGTGGAACCCGGAACGGCTCAGCCGCCGTCAAGTCATCGGCATGGCCGCGTTCATCTGGGTCTTCATCAAGCTGCCGCAAGAATGGTGGCTGCACATCGCACAGCTCGACTTCACCGACTTCATGAAGGAAGACGTCTTCGGTGTCTCCGTCTCGACGTCGTGGGGGACGGCGATCGGCCAGAACCTCTGGTTCGTCGGGCTGCTCGTAGCTGTCGGCATCGGTATCGGCGTCGCCGTCAAGAAGATCTCGCGTCGGACACCGCCGGCCGACTGGTCGTTCAACATGGACGTCGACAAGACCATTCATCGAACCGAGTCTGCAGAGGTCGACGTCCGGCCGCCGCCAGTCCTCAGCTGGTACATGTTCGAGAAGATCGCGTTGGTCTCGATGGTGACGATCATCTTCGCCCAGGTGCTGCCAGGCAACGACACCGACATCGTCGGAACCGTCGTCGCGGTGTCGTTCGTCATCGTCGTCAATTCGTTCGTCGGATTCTGGTTCACGCGACGCGGTCGGAGTTGGGCGACGACGTCAGGTGAGTTCGCTGCAATGGCATTCGTGAACCTGGCCAGCGCCCTCGTGTTCATTGCTCTGGCGCGCAACTCGGACGAGCCGTTGAACGAAGCTGCAGCGCTCTTCTTTGTTGTGCTCTTGACCTTGATCGTCACGATGTTCGACCGCTACCACCGCGCGATCCCCGCGGTCATTGGCGAGTCGAGTCCGGCGTCGGAGTCCTCCTTCACGGAGTAGCGGCAAGTCCGGATTCAGAGGAGCATGTGTGTCAGGCTGTCTCGGACAGCGTGGAAGGATGCCATGGGGGAATCTCACAATGTCAGCGCCGTGGCGGTGACCAAAGCGCCGCTCCTTCTGTCCGACCCTGGCGTACCTCGGCGTCGCCGGCCCTCCGACGTCGCTCGGTTGGTGACGGCCGCTGCGGCGTTTGTGCTGCTCGGATGGGCCGCGTCCAACAACCCGCCACTCGATGCTCGAGTTCTCGAACTCTTCTCCGATCTGCCGGACTGGATTCGTACCCTCTCGTGGGTCGCCTATAGCGGGGCGGGAATCATCGCGTTGCTCCTGATCGGGCTCAGTCTGTTCAGCGGCGCTGTCGGCAGGGGACTTCTTCGGGATCTCTTTTGGTCAGTCGCCGTAGCAACGGTCCTCGGCCTCATCGGGGCGCGGGCCGTCTCCGAAGCTTGGCCGGACCTACTCCCGGAGTTCGTCGCGACTGAAGAGATCCCGCCCTACCCGACATTGCGACCCATGCTTGTCGTCATCGTTGCGCTCGTCCTCGGGCGGTACGTCAACTCGCACGTGCAACGGCTGTTGCGCTGGACGATTATTGCCGGCATCGTCGGACCGCTGCTGCTCGGACTCACGACGCCGACTGCGCTGTCTGGAGCTCTCTCCTTGGGTCTCTTCAGCGTCGCGCTCGTTCGATTGGTGTACGGATCACCCGAGGGGCTTCCGTCGATCGAACGACTACAGGGAACACTTGATGGAGTGGGCATCGTGGTGACCGACCTCGCCTACCTGGACGAACAGCCCGGCACCGTCGGTCTGGCAACGGCGGTGGCGTCCGACGGAAGACCGCTCGACATCAAGATCTACGGCATTGACGCCGAGAGTCAACAGAGCGCAGAACGGGTCTGGCGTTCGTTGTGGTACCGCAGCGCCGGGCCGTCACCGCGCAGTGGGCGGACCGAGCAGGCGCAACACGAAGCACTCGCCGTGCTGACAGCGCGCGAGGGCAGCGTGGAGCGAGCTGCGCGCCCTCCATACCAAGGCCCGAATCACCCACGGTGGGCTCCAACAGGAGGCGGTCAGAGTTTCTGCTGACACCGTCGAACTCCTTGGATTGAGCAAGGCATCGATGTTCCCCACCGACCAGCAGATTGCCAGAGACATCGCATCGATGCTCGCAACGCAGGCGATCGTGGCGGGGTTGACGCGGACAGTTGCAGCGGCCAGCGACGCCGTCGAACGTGACGTTCTGGAGTTGACGCTGCCCTTCGTGCAGGAAGCTGCGCTGGAGCCGGAGCTACGGAAACAACTCAAGGCCGCCGACGTGGAGGCGGAAACGCTGCGGCGCGGTCTTGCGGAGCAAATCGGTGCCGAGGCGCCCGAACTCGCTGCCGTGAAGCGCGTCAAGATCAGCCAGGTCGTCATCGCTCTGGCGGCCATCATCGCTGCAAACGCGCTGATCAGCCAAGTGGCCGATGTCGGTTTCGACACGATCGTCGACGAACTGCAGAATGCGTCGATGGCCTGGCTGGTGGTCGCATTCCTCATTCAAATAGCCAGCTATTCGACTGAATACATCAGCCTCAAGGCGGTGGTCACGCAGCCGTTGCCGTTCTCCCCGACGATGTTGTTGCAGTCGGCAAAGAGTTTCGTCGGGCTGGTGGTCCCGTCGGTTGTCGGCTCGGTTGGCATGAACATCAGGTTCCTCCAGAATTTCGGTGTGTCGATGACCGTTGCGACGACACTGGGCCCCTTGATCGGATTTCTCGGGTTCCTCGCCGAGGTGGTGTTGCTGGTGCTGTGTGCGTGGGCGATCGGTCGTGAGGTCGAGACGGACGCTCTGATCGAGATCGACGCGGGCGGGCTCATCGCGATCGCGCTCGCGGTCGTTGTGGTCGGCTTGGTGGTCGTGCTGGCGATGCCCAGGCTCCGCAACAAGGTTGTTCCGGTGGTTCGGGAGGTGCTGACGTCGGTGAAAGAGATCGTTTCGTCGCCGAGCACGCTGGGGCGGATCTTCGCTGGGGAGACCCTCAATAAGCTGTTCGGCGCCGTTGCGCTCGCGGGCACGATGGCCGCCTTCGGTGCCTCGATTCCGTTTGCCGCCCTTGTTTTCGTGAGCGTCGGAACCGGTCTCCTTGCGGGGCTGGCCCCGGTACCCGGAGGGATCGGGGTCGCCGAGGCCACGATGGCTGGGTTGCTCACGGCGGTCGGCATCCCGCCCGAACAGGCCGTGTCGATTGCGATCGTCCACCGGGTGGTGACGGCCTACCTTCCGCCGGTGTTGGGATTCTTTTCGTTCAACTGGCTGACCAAGCAGAAGTACATCTGATCATTCGGTCAGTCGGAGCGGCCTCAGCGTTCTGGTAGCGAGACCGCAACTGTTCTGGCTGTTGGTCCCTGTGTCGAGCGCTCAGCGGTGGCAATATGAGCCGATGCGGCACCCTGCTGCGGATACTTCTCGGAGGAAGACTCATGTTGTTTGCCGTTCAATTCGATCTGCAGGTCAACGTCAGTGCGAGCCGGGCCCGATGACGAGCCGACGAAACGCCACTGCCGCGCGTCGCCTACGCCGAAGCTGTGCTGTCGTGGTCGGTTCGCTGGTGTTGCTCGGAGCGTGCTCGAGCGACGGCACGAGCCCACTCGAGGGGGGCGGTGTCACCGCGCCGTCTGATGGCGGCGGTGGCGAGCCTGCCCCCGAACCCGAGCCAGAGCCTGCCCCCGAGCCAGAGCCTGCCCCCGAACCTGCCCCTGAACCCGAGCAGCCGGCGGTGGAGACACCTGCCGAGGGTGAATCCGACGACGGATTGACGAGCGAGCAGTGGATCGCTCTGATCTTGATCGGTCTCGCCGGCCTGGCGTTGATTGCCGGCGTCGTCGCGTTTGTCTCGCGTCGCTCGGGCAAGCAGCAGGCTCAACGAGCGCAAATAATCGGTCCACCGGCGAGATCGTCGGGTTGAGCCGCTGGCTGGCCGACCAGGGCAGCGTCGACGTGCTGCGCGCCACGGATGTGCAGCAACTCGAGCTGGCCTGGCAGAGCGTGCG
>CAXMZV010000073.1:0-11560 GCA_964199985.1 Candidatus Ilumatobacter isfjordensis
TCTTGGTGCCTCCTACCGACCCGGCCGCCGACGTCGGGTTCATCATCATGGAGCCCGAAGACACGCCGCCGATGTCCGGCTCGAACTCGATGTGTGTGGCGACCGTCGTGCTCGAGACCGGCATCGTCCCGATGACCGAACCGGTGAGCAACCTGACGCTGCAAGCACCCGGCGGGCTGGTCGAGGTCCTCGCCGGTTGCCGTGATGGGAAGGTGCTCAAGGTGACGGTGCGGAACGTCCCGTCATTTGCTGCGGCCCGCGACGTCAGCCTGCACCTGGACGGCCTCGGCGAACTGCGGGTCGACACCGCGTTCGGTGGCGACAGCTTCGTGATGGTCGACGCAACCGACCTCGGCATCGCTGTCCTCCCCGAAGCGGCTCGCGAGCTGGCTGCGTTCGGCTCACGCATCACTCGTGCAGCGAACGACCAGCTGCAGTTTGCCCACCCGACCACCGACTGGACCCACTTCTCGTTCTGCCAGATCGCCGGGCCACTCGTCCACGGCCCCGGCGACGACTTCACGATGACCAACACCGTGGTGGTCGAGCCAGGCAAGCTCGATCGATCGCCGACCGGTACCGGCGTGTCGGCGCGCATGGCGCTGCTTCGCTCGCAGGGACTCATGGACATTGGGGATCGCTTGCGGATGCAATCCGTCATCGGATCGGAGTTCGTGGGCCAGATCGAGAGCGACACGAAGGTCGGTGACCTCGATGCCATCGTGCCGCTGGTGACCGGCCGAGCTTGGCGGTACGGTCGTTTCACGTACGACACCGATGTGACCGACCCGTGGCCCCTCGGCTACCGCGTCGCCGACACGTGGCCGACGTGACCGACGATCAGAGCTCCCCTTCCCCTGCGGGCTCCAACACTGTCGGGCTCGGACCTCATGCTCAACCCTGGCCGACCGAGCCGCACTTCGATCCGGAATTGCTCGCTGCTGGCGACCGGCGCAACGTGGTCGACCGTTATCGCTACTGGACGGTCGACGCGATCGTCGCCGACCTCGACCCGCGCCGCCACGGCTTTCACGTCGCGATCGAGAACTGGGAACACGACTTCAACATCGGCACCGTCGTGCGCAACGCAAACGCATTCCTCGCTGCCGCCGTGCACGTGATCGGGCCACACCGCTGGGACCGTCGCGGAGCGATGTCGACGCATCGGTACCAGCACCTCCATCACCATGCCGATATCAGCGCCTTCTCGGCATGGACTGCTCGGCACTCCGTCCCGATCGTTGCCATCGACAACATCGAGGGATCCGTTCCGATCGACAGCACGTCGCTGCCGCGCCAGTGCGTGCTGCTCTTCGGCCAGGAAGGCCCTGGGTTGTCGCCCGAGGCAAGCGCCGCAGCGACCATGACGTGCGCCATCACGCAGTACGGATCGACCAGATCACTCAATGCCGGAGTTGCATCCGGTATCGCGATGTACGAGTGGGCACGACAGCACCTGCCGTCGGCCTGACGTCGAGCGCGGTCGGTTCAGCGAACGATCTTCGCGAGCTTCGGGAGCACGCAGCGCCGACCGGAACACGCGTCCCAGGTGGCGAGTCCACCGCTGAGTTCACGTTCGCCGGCCAGGTCGTGGAGTTCGCGAGCCAGCTGAAGATCAGCAGCAAGTGCCGCTGGCTCGTACGCCCGCCACTTGTCGACATCGGTGGCGTCTGCGTCGGAAATGGCCGCGCCGTCTGCGCAGTTCCAGCCATCGTCCTCGCGTTTCCGCGACCGCAGCACGCGCAAGTTGCCGAGGCCGTTCACGAGGATCGTTCCAGCCTGCAGTTCGGGCACCACCGTCTCGGGCGCCGTCGCAACGTCAACAATTGTCATGTTTGTGTATCGGCCGTCGAGCTGGGACAGTTGAGGAGAAAGTGTGCGAGTCTCAACGGCATGGCTCAGCAGGTGTTCAGCGTTCAATCTGCCCTCTCGGAGCGCGAGGCGTTCGATCGGTGTATCGACCTGCGTCGCGTCAACGAATGGGACCGCGGTGTCACCGCTCCTCGTCGCCTGACCGGCGAGGGCCAGGCGGTCGGCTCGACCTCTGAGGTCACCGTCACAGGGTTCGACGGCAAGCCAGCGGCCGTCATCTACGAACTACTCGAAGTGGACGCACCCCATCGGTTCGTGATGGAAGGTGTCAACGACGTCTTCCGCGCCCACGACATCCTCACCTTCACGTCAAACGACGCCGGCTGCGAACTGCACTACGACGCACAGCTCGAACTCCTCGGTGAACAACCTCCGATGATCGACGACGAACTCGACTCGCTCTTCGCTCGCGTGGAAGCGGTTCCCCAGCAGGGCCTCTCCACGTCCCTGAACCCGTGAACGAGCCCAGCAGGCAGTGCGTAATCGTTGGCACGGGTCGAGCTGGCAGTGCGTTCAGTCGGGCGCTCTCAGCCTCGAGCTGGACAGTCACCTCAATCGCTGCCCGACCCGTTGTCGCCCGCACTGCCGACATGACCCAGTTGGCCGAACAGCTTGCAGGCGTCGACCTCGTGATTCTCGCCGTCGCTGACGCCGCGATTGAAGCCCTCGCTGCGGTCCTCCCCACATCGTCGGCGGTGTACACCCATGTCTCGGGCGCCTCAGGTCTCGACGTGCTGGCACCACATCGACGCGTCGGGTCGCTCCACCCGCTGACGTCGCTCCCCGACGCCGCGACGGGCGCGCGCCGACTGCTCAACCACTGCACGTTCGCGATCGACGGTGATCCGTTGCTACGCGACGTTGTCGAGTCGCTCGGTGGCCAAGCCGTCGAGGTCGCTCCGTCGCAGCGCGCCACGTACCACGCTGCTGCCACCATTGCTGCGAATCACCTCACTGCACTGTGCGCACAGGTCGAACGCCTCGCCGAAGATGTCGGCGTGCCTGTTGCGGCGTACTGGTCGATGATGTCCAACACGCTCGACAACGTCGCTGCGAGCGGTGCAGCCAGCGCACTGACCGGACCCGCCGCGCGTGCCGACTGGGCCACGATTCGAGCGCACCTCGCGGCGCTCCCTTCGGATGACGATCGGCAGCTGTATCGAGCGTGCTGTGCCGCTGCTGCCCGACTCGCAGGCCATCAGGTGCCTTCCGACATCGCCGCGCTGTGAATCAACGCTGCGGTCGCTACCGCCGACGTCTGCCGGCGGGAACTGGGTCGGCGCCCATCGCCATCGACCCACGGACTGCCCAGTCAATGAAGTCCGAGCGGACCATCGCCCGCGAGAACAGATAACCCTGCGCATGCGGGCAGCCCAACATTCGCAGCAACGCAAGCTGCTCCTCGGTCTCAACGCCCTCCGCCACCACGTCGTACTCGAGTCGCGCCGCAAGGTCGAGGATCGACCGGAGCACTTCGCGTTCTCTGGGATCGGTGGTCACGTTGCGGAGCACATCACGATCGAGCTTGAGCTGGGAGACGTTGCGCCACCGGAGGCGTTCGAAGGTGGCGTGGCCAGCACCGAAGTCGTCCACCGAGATTGTGACACCAAGCCCCGCGAGTCGGTCGATTGCCGAGGTGATCGACTCGGTGTCGTGAATGTCTCGCTCGGTGATCTCGAAGACGAGCTGGCTCGGGAAGACCACCGCGGCGTCGCACGCCGCGGTGAACCACCGACCGAATTCCACGTCTTCGAGGGTTCGGATTGGCAGGTTCACCGCGATCGTCGCGGGAGACCCAACGTTGGCGAGGAGGCGGACGGTACTGATCGCATCGAGCACCATGCGCCGTGTGAACTCACCCGATCGATCCGAAATGAGGACCACGTCGAGGAACGCGTCGGGACTCAGGAGTCCGAAATCGGGGTGGTCCCAGCGAGCCAGTCCTTCGCCGCCAACGATCAGGCCACTCTCGGTGTCGACGATCGGCTGATAGTGCAACGTGAGATCGCCATTCGCCAGCGCGTGGGACAGGCCCTTCGAAAGCTCGGCCCGCCGGACCGAGGTGCGCTCGAGTTCGGCATCGAATGTTGCCGAGATGCGTTGCATCCGCTTGGCGGAATACATCGCGATGTCCGCTCGACGCAACATCGTCGATTCGTCCGCCTCGCCCGGTCGGGCGTCGACGATGCCTGCCGAAATCGAGGTCGTGATGTTCACGCCGCCGATCTCGACGGGTCGCGAGACTTCGAGCGCAACTCGGTCGATGGCGGCGACAACGGCTGACATATCCCCCATGCCGTCCATGAGAATCGCGAACTCGTCGCCCCCGAGGCGCGCGAGCACGTCGCCTGGGCGGAGGCACCGACTCAGGCGATCCGCAACGACCTGCAGCAGTACGTCCCCGGCCTCATGTCCGAGCGTGTCGTTCACATCCTTGAAGTGATTGAGGTCGATCAGGACCAGGTGGTGTCGCGGCGTCAGCTTCCGAGCGTCGAGTTCGACCAGGAGCGCGCGCCGGTTGCGCAACCCGGTCAACACGTCGGTGGACGCTTCGGTCGTCACTCGACTGAGGCCGTCTTGCTGCGCTGAGACGTCGATGCTGAAGCCGCGGAGATGTGGCCGGTTGTTGTGCATCACGACGCGCGACAGGTCGCGAATCCAGATCCAACGCCCATCACCGGTCAGGATCCGTGCGGTGCGGTCGACCAGAGCGCCGGACCTGACGCTGTGCTTCTGCCAGAAGTCCGCGAGATCATCGGGGTGAATGATGTCGCGGTGGTCCAGCGACAGCCATTCGTCTCGCGACCACCCGACGACGGCCTCCGTGTCGCCGACGACGTCGATCACACCAGCAGACAGGTCGGTGAGGTGGGCCAAGCCCCCGGCTGCGCCGAGTGCGTGGAGGATGTCTCCTCGTGAGGCGCGCATCGATGCGCGTGTGTCGTGTCCGAGGTAGCCGAAACCACCCGCAAGAATCGCGATGATGGCGACACCTCGCTCAAATTGCTCGACGCCTGTGGCTGTGCCCACCACCGCCATGGCGACAACGGCGAGGCCTGCCGTCAGCACGAAGCTCCGCACACTTGCGAGCACCGCATGATTGCCGACGATGCCAGCGACGCCCACGGCGCACAGCCAGTAGTACTGCGGAGCGAGCGCGACGATGAGCGCGCACGCGCTGATGTCGGTCAACATCTGGGCTTGGCGATACGAGTGCTGGAAACGCCAGAAGACCGGCAGGACCGGCTGCAACGCCGCGACAACAACAAGAAGGAGTGCCACTCGGCCGGTCTCTGGGCCGTCGTTGAACGTCGAGGTGACCAACGCAAGGGCGAGCACCGCAACGACGCGCGCAACGACCAGAGGGTCGCGTGACGACACCGGCAGCTCGATGTAACGGTCTTCGGGCCCGGCGAACGCGTCGCGCATCGCTTCGGCGCGCGACTCAGCTGCTCTCGTGTCCGTCAGGTCCATCCGGTTGGGTATCGACACGCAGCTCTTCCTGCTTGAGATCGGGATCCCATGGCAAGTCGACCCCGAGGCGTGTGCGCAACACCTTCACGATGGTTCTGCCCGGACCGGTTCGCTCGACCCACTCCACCATGTCCTGCAGTGGAATCGCCCCTGCGACCGTCGTGACGGCGGCGACCGTTGCCAGAAACGCCAGCATCAACGCGGGATCCTCGATCACTTCCCGTGGGTGCAGCGTTCGCGCAAACGGCACCACGAGGGCAGCGAGCGTCAGCCACACTCCAGCGCGTCGGAGCGCGACCGCCCGCGGCACCGGCCGGCTGAGCGCGAAGAGCATGGTGACCTGCATGACGAGGTAGAAGGCCGACGGGTTGACGCGGCCTGCCATGGTGAAGCACAGATTGAGGACGATGCCTGCCCAGAGCGCCTGATTCACCCGATGATTCGTCGCGAGGCAGATGACGATGCCGATCTGCATCCCCAGCACGGTGATAGCGACCTGTGGAGCAAGTGGCGTCAAGACGTGGTCTGACAGCCAGCCGAACCACGGCAACATGTGTGGCCGCTGTTCATCGAGAAACTCGCGGAGGTGTTCGCTCGACCACCATCGCGGGTCGATCACCTTCTCCGCCGCTGCGCGCGCCCAGCCCGCGAGCAAGAACAGGTGGATTGGAAGGAGCAGCACCGCCAGGGTGCGCGGGTGCCGGGCTCGAGACCCGGTCGAGAGTCGAGTCGATTCGTGGGCAACGAATTCGCGGCGGTCGGAATCTGTAGCCAGTGTCATGCTGCGACGTTGCCGATCTTTTGTCAAGCCTCGTCAAAGCACCCACAAGGAATCGAGAAAATGTCGCAGATGCGCAGTCGGAGACGCGCCGCTCAGGAGTCGAGGTTCGCCGCGTCGGCGAGGAGCGGCAAGAAGTGCCCCCAACCATCGTTGTGTGAGGCATTCGCGCCTGCGGGAAGTCCGGTGTGGCGCAGTTCGACGAGCGTGCCATCACCGTCTGCGGCGAGCGTCATGGTGACCGTCGTCGAGCCCGGTGGCACGTCGGTGCTCCCTTCCCATCCCCAGGTGAACGCCACCAGTCGCGGCGGATCGACTTCGGTGTAGGTGCCAATGGCGGTGTCGTTGCCATTGACGTTGAGCCAGAAGCGACCGCCCGGGAGTGTTTCGAGCTCGGCTTCGGTTCCCATCCAGCGCAGCATCTTCTCCGGCTCGACGAGGAACGGGAACACGGCTTCAGGAGGCGCGGCGATTCGCTGCACGATGACGAGCGCGCCGTCGTCGGCTTCAGCTGAATCGAGAGTTGGATCGACGTGGTGCGGTTGCTCGGTCACTTCTTCGACTTCCTCTGTTGCTGCTTGCGGGCGTTCCACTGTTCACGTTCGACCTCGATGGCCAACGACTGCAGCGTCGAGGTCCAGAACCCCGCCATCCAGTCGGTGAGTTCGGCGAGCCCTTCGGGACGGGCCCGGTAGTAGCGGCGGGTGCCCTCGTTGCGCACGGTCACCAGCTCCGCATCGGCGAGCACGCGCAGGTGCTGGCTGATCGCTGGGCGAGTGATGTCGAAGTGCTCGGCGATGTCGCTGACCGTGCGCTCGTGGTGCCTGACGAGGTGCAGGATTTCCCGTCGAGTTGGTTCGGCGACAGCTCGTGCTGCTGCGTCCATTGGTGTTCCCTCCTTCTTTGACACGGTGCGTAGTGGGGTGGGTCGGGCATGGCGTTCGGGCCGTGTGGCGATCGTATCGCCGGCTCCCCAAGATGTTAGTTGACGCTTACGTTAGCTTCTGCTTACCTTGAGGCAGACGCCCTCAGCGTCGTTGTCCCACCCTGGGTCACTTCCCGCAGCAACAGGAGCACCACACATGGAACAAGCAGCAGCACTCGACAAGGCCCTGGCCAACACCACTCGACTCGTTCAGGGAATCAGCGACGACCAATGGGACAGCGCCACTCCCTGCTCAAAGTGGAACGTGCGCCAACTCGTCACCCACACCGCGGGCGTGATGGCCAACTTCCGCAACGGTGCTCGTAACGAGCCGGTCGCGGGCGACCCCGATGACTTCGACCTCGGCGCGAACCCCGGGGCCACGATGGCCGCGCTCTCCGCCGACAACGTCAGCGCCTGGACGGAGCGTGGCGAACTCGACTCCGTGGTCTCGCTCGGCGACAACGAGTTCCCCGGCATGGTCGGCATCACCATCAACATGCTCGACGCCTACGTCCACGGTTGGGACATCGCACAAGCGACCGGTCAAGACGCTCAGCTCGATGCGGATCTGTGCACCGGGCTACTCGAGTTCTCGCGACAGGCCGTCCCCGAAGCGCCCCGCGAAGGAGACAACTTCCATGCCGTCGTCGCCACCGCCGACGACGTCAGTGTCCCGGATCATCTCCTCGCCTACCTCGGCCGCACCCCCTGAGCGACAACGTCCATCGCCCCCTCCCACACAAAGGGGGAAGAGAGAAGGAAGCATCACCATGTCCAGCAATGCACCACCCAACGTCGTCGATCAGGCCACTTGGCAGGCGGCCCGACTCGATCATCTCGCCGCAGAGAAGGAGTTCACGCGCCAGCGCGACGAGCTCAGTCGACGCCGGCGGGAGCTGCCATGGGTCGAGGTCGACCTTGCGTATCAGTTCCGCAACGATGCCGGCGTCCAGACGTTGACCGAGTTGTTCGACGGCCGCAGCCAACTGCTGATGTACCACTTCATGCTGGGCCCAGGTTGGGACGAAGGGTGCCCGTCGTGTTCGTTCTGGGCCGACAACTACAACGGCACCGACAAACACCTCGCTGCGCGCGACACGACCCTCGTGACCACGTCGCGGGCGCCGCTCGACGAGATCAACGCCTATCGAGCGCGAATGGGATGGACGTTTCCCTGGTACTCGTCGGCCGAGAGCACGTTCAACTTCGACATGGGTGTCAGCTTCAGACCGGAGAAGGTTGCGGATGGGAGCGGTCGGTACAACTTCGGAACACTGCCCGCCTTCGGCGAGGAGCTGCCCGGCATCAGTGTCTTCAACCGTACCGATGATGGCCGGGTGTTCTTGAGCTACCAGACGTTCTCGAGAGGGCTCGACATGTTGAACGGGACTTACCACCTGCTCGACCTCACGCCGAAGGGACGCGACGAGAACGACCTCGACTTCTCGATGGCCTGGCTGCGACGACACGACGCGTACTGAACCACCCGACCCGACAAGTCCAGCTCTGACCGACACCGGCGCAACCGATACCTTTCGCGAATGGCCGCCACCCAGACACCAGCCGGCACAGAGTTCCTGCGCACTCCAGACGAACGCTTCGCGAATCTTGCGGACTTTCCCTACGAACCGAAGTACGCAGTCATCGACGGACTCCGCATGGCGTACGTCGACGAAGGCCCAGCGGGCGGGCCCGTGGTGCTCCTCATGCACGGCGAGCCGACCTGGAGCTACCTGTATCGACGCATGATTCCGCCGTTGGTCGACGCCGGTTTCAGATGTGTCGCGCCCGACCTGATCGGGTTCGGCCGGTCCGACAAGCCCATCGAACGATCGGCGTACACCTACAACGGCCACGTGACCTGGATCCACCAGTTCATCGATGCGATCGAGCTGCCAACTGCGACGTTGTTCGCGCAGGACTGGGGCGGCTTGATCGGCCTCCGTGTCGTCGCCGAGGCACCCGATCGTTTCGAGCGTGTGGTCATCGGCAACACCGGGCTGCCAGTCGGGGCGTCACTCGGCCCCGGCTTCGACATGTGGTTGGCAGCGTCGCAGAACATGGAGTTCATGGATTGCGGCGCACTGATGCAGCGAGCTACGGCCGCCCGCGAGTTGTCCGACGCCGAGATGGATTCCTACCGCGCACCGTTCCCTGACGAGGCGCACATGGCGGGGGCTCGGGAGTTTCCGACGTTGGTCCCGATCACGCCCGAGCACGGCGGCGTCGCCGAGAACATCGCCGCGTGGCAGATCCTCGAGCAGTGGGACAAACCGTTCCTGACCCTTGCGTGTCCGGGCGACCCGGTTCTGGGCCAGTTGCACGACGAGTTCATCGAGCGCGTGCCCGGAGCTGTCGGCCAGCCCCATCAGGAGTTTGCACCGGGCGGCCACTTCATCCAGGACGACCGCGGCGAAGACATCGCGGCCGCCCTCATCTCATGGCTGGGATGACCATGTCGACTTCCGTCTATGACGAGGCGTTCCAGTGGTACTCCGAGAACTGGGACCCAGATCTCCCGGTCGGCGAATGGTGGGTGCTCCTCGCCGACGCTGGCTGGTCCTTCCCCTCGTGGCCCGAGGGACGCGGCGGCCGCGGGCTCTCGTCGCGTGACGCCAAGCAGGCCGAGCAAGCACGCGTCGACGCTGGTGCGTATGGGCCACCCAAGGGCTTGGCGACCTTTCTCGTGGCGCCGACGCTGTTGACCTACGCCACCCCCGAACAACTCGATCGGTTCATGCCCGGCATCGTTTGCGGCACCGACATCTGGTGCCAGCTCTTCTCCGAACCCGGAGCCGGCAGCGATCTCGCCGGACTGTCAACGCGCGCCGTTCGCGATGGCGACGAATGGATCATCACTGGCCAGAAAGTCTGGAACTCAGGGGCGCAGAACGCAGCGTTCGGCATTCTGATGGCCCGGACCGATCCGGACCTGCCCAAGCACAAAGGCATCTCCTACTTCCTGATCGACATGACTCAAGAGGCCGTCGACGTTCGGCCCCTGCGCGAGATGACCGGCGACATCGCCTTCAATGAAGTGTTCCTGTCCGAGGCCCGTGTGGCGGACGCCGATCTGCTTGGCGGGCGAGGTGAAGGTTGGCGGGTCGGCATGACGACGCTGTCCCATGAACGCGATCCGGACAACTCCGGGTCGGGCAGCGGGTTCAATTTCGCAGGTGCCGATCTGCAGCGCACTGCGGGGGAGCATGCGTCCGCTGTTGGCGGCGACGTCGATGGGTTCGGGTTGGCGATGAGTGGCGGCGCGAACCGGCTCCTCGACGACATTCTCGACAAGTTCGATGGTGCGGACGACCCGATTCGACGGCAGCGGATGATGCAGTTGGCCGAACTCCGCCGAACCTCACGTTGGTCGACGGCGCGATCAATGGCGGCGGTCAAAGCGGGCGGTCAGCCCGGGCCAGAGGTGTCGACGCTCAAGGTCATCGGCGCCGAGGTGTCGCGTCGGACTCGCGACCTCGGGCTCGAGGCGATGGGGCCCAACGGCATGTTGTGGGGCGATGACACGCCGACCGACGGTCAGTTCCATGCGTACTGCATGTTCACGCCGGCGATGTCGATCGCCGGCGGCAGCGACGAGGTCAACCGCAACATCATCGGCGAGCGCGTGCTGGGGTTGCCGCGCGAGCCTGGCGAAGCCGAGCAACGCCAACAGCCGTGGTCTGAACTGCCACGCAACTGAGCAACCCGAACCGCCGAGCAACCGGACACCTGAAGAGGGAGCACAGAATGACCATCTCCACCGAGGATCGCCTCGAACTGCACGAGCTGCCGGGAAGGTACGGCGATGCCATCGACGATCGCGACTGGGATGGGCTCGACCGGATCTTCACCGACGACGCCACGTTCGACCTGACTGATCTCGGCGTGCCGTTGCTCGAAGGGCTGACCGAGATTCGGCGGTTCATGGACGAGGACGCTCAGCACTCGAAGACCCACACGATGACGAACATCTACGTCGATGCTGATGACGACGGCGTGCGGCTCAACTTCCGGATCGTCGCCTTGCAGCGCGGGGGCCTCGCCGGAACGGCCTCGTACTACGACAAGGTGATCAAGACCGATGTCGGCTGGCGGGTGCAACACCGCGTGGTCACCCTCCGCCGCCGCCGTTAGAGCTCGGCTTCGGAGACAGAATGCATCTGGCGAGACGGGCGGTCGCTCGGCTTCATCCCGGCGTCGTCAGCTGCGGTGCTGGTCGTCGAATTCATAGCGGACTCCGCCGGAGCAACGACGATGCTCTGCAAGATGGGCATCACGACCATCAGGATCTCACATGAGCGGAGGGCTTGGCCGGGAAGTGTGTGCAACGCTCGAAGCATGAGTGACGGCTTCTACTGCGATGAAGCAATCAGTGGCCGGACGCAGGTCGATGTCGTGCTCGAGACCGACGGCGTTCTGGCGTTCCACCACACACGACCATTCTGGCCGGTGCACATCGTCGTCGTGCCCAAGCAACACGTGCCCTCGCTCACCGACTTCGGCGATGC
>CAXMZV010000074.1:0-11391 GCA_964199985.1 Candidatus Ilumatobacter isfjordensis
GTTGCGGGGGAATCCGCCGGTGCGCCGAGGTGCTCGAGTCGATCGAACGCAGAGCCAGCATTGGCTGGATCGGTACGCGCCAGATTGGCGTCAAGCTCGGACACGGACGTGAACCTACTTGCAGCAACCAACCAAATTGCAGCGATCCAGGGACTGTTTGTCCGACTGTTTCGCGCCCACATTGTGTGTGGTCACTGGCCCTCGCTCGTAATGTGGAGCCGTCCCATGAGCGCATCGTCGACCCCATTCTCGAATGCGGCACCGACCACATCGACGACGACGGACGGCGATCCGGTGACGACACCCACGCCGAACAATGCAGAGCTCGACGTCGTCGTCGCCCTCGACGACGTGGTGGCGGTGCTGGGCAACTTTCCCGCACTCGCCGGAGCTTCTCTGACGGTGCAGCGCGGCGAGATTGTGCTGCTCAAGGGCCCCAACGGCGCGGGCAAGACAACGCTCCTGCGACTGTGCGCCGGGTTGCTGCCGGTCGAACGCGGCACGGCGTCCATCCTCGGGTTCGATCTGGCCACGCAACGGCAACTCGTTCGGCCGCACGTCGGTCTGCTCGGTCACCAGAACGGCCTCTACCTCGATCTCAGCGTCCGCGAGAACGTCGAGTTCTGGGGACGTACGGCGGGTGCCTCGACGCCGGAGATCAGCAGCGCGATGTCCCGGATGAGTGTCGCCGAGCGTCTCGCTGACGTTCCGGTTCGCAAGTTGTCGGCGGGGCAGAAGCGCCGCACCTCGTTGGCCTGCCTCGTCGCTCGCCGGGCACAGGTGTGGCTCCTCGACGAGCCCCACGCGGGGCTCGACGCAGCTGGTCGTGACGAACTCGACGCCACGCTCGGACAAGCCGCTCGTTCAGGCGCAACGATCCTCGTCGCCAGTCATGAACTCGAACGTGCCGGGGGATTGGCAACCCGCTCGGTCGAGGTCGTCGCCGGGCAGGTCGTGACAGACACGAAGGGGCCGGGGGCGTCCGGATGAGCACGGTTGCCGTCGCTCGGCTCATTGCAGCCAAGGACTTGCGCGTTGAACGGCGTAGCAAGATCGTCACGAATCAGGTGCTGCCGTTCGCAGGCATCACGATGGTCAGCTTTGCGTTCGCGCTCGACAAGCAGAACGTGCTCGACACGGTCGCGCCGGGCCTCGTGTGGCTGGCGACGATGTTCAGCCTGCTCATCATCGTCCAACGCACCTTCGCTATCGAGACCGATGACGGTGCCCTTGATGCCATGCGTGTAGCCGGCGTCGACCCGCGCGCGATCTTTCTTGGCAAGGCGATGGCGCTCGGCGTGCAGCTCCTGGTGCTCGAAGCGCTGTTGTTCGGCGCAGCGGTCATCTTCTACGGCGAATCGATCCCGTCGGGGAACGCGTTTGCCAGCGTTGTGCTCCTCGTCACGACCATGCTCTCCGCGACGTGCGGCCTGGCCGCGGTGGGTACCCTGTACGGAGGCCTTGCCGCAGGGTTCAAGGGCAGCGAAACACTCCTTCCGCTGCTCACGCTTCCTGCGGTCGCGCCGGTCCTGATCGGAGCAACCAAAGCAGTTGAATCAGCGGTCGGAACGTCGGGTGCAGTGGTGTCGGAAGGCTGGCAATGGGTCGGCTTGCTGACGGTGTTCGCTGTGGCCGCCGTCGTCGGCGGAGCGCTGGCGTTCGGCCCACTCATCGACGACTAGACGACCCAACCGCACAACCGAGCCACACACCGGCCACCGCAACTCCCACGCACACACAACGACGGAAGCACGATGACCACGATCGATCCAGCGAGAGCCGAACACGACACCGAACGGCAGTCGGCCCCGCCCCCGCGGCGATCCACCGCCACTCGCGGCACACGCATCATCGGTTTTGGCGCGATCGTGGCACTGGGTTGGCTCATCGCCTTCGGCCTCGGGTTCTCACCTGCCGATCGTGACCAACTCGAATCGGTGCGCATCCTCTACGTGCACGTGCCCACAATCTGGCTCGCCTACCTCGCCTTCATCGTCACAGCGGTGTCGTCGGCGATGTACCTGTTCTCCAAGAAGAAGTCGCTGGGTTGGGACCGGGCGGCGGGTGCCAGCGCTGAAATTGGCGTCGCCTTCGTCGCCGTCACCCTCGCGGTCGGCGCGATGTGGGGCCGCCTCACCTGGGGTGTGTTCTGGCAGTGGGATGCACGGCTCACCACCACGGCACTGCTCTTCGTCACCTACATCGGTTACCTCGCCGTTCGCCGCCTTGGCGGCAGTCACGATCAGCGCGCCAAACGCAGCGCCGTGCTGGGGATGATCGCCGTCGTGGAGATCCCGCTGGTCCACTTCAGCGTGAGGATGTGGCGCAGTCTGCATCAAGAGGCGACGGTCGCCAATCTCGACGGAGACACGAAGATGGATGGTCTGATGCTGTTCAGTCTGTTCGTCGGCGTCATTGCGTTCACGTTGCTGTACGTGTGGCTCATGCTGCACCGCACTCGAGCGATGGCAATGGAAGACCTGCTCGAAGAGCGCGGTCTCGACGATGCGCTTGCAGCACGGCGCGCCGAAACAACAGCGACGACAACAACAACAACGACGACGACAAGGAGTGGTTCCTGATGGAAGACGCCGGATTCATCCTCGGGAGCTACTTCCTGACCTTCGCGACGGTCGCGCTCTTTGGGTGGCGCACGGTTCGGTCGGGACGCAAGCTCGGCGAGCAAATTCCCGATGACGAGAAGTACTGGCTCTGATGTCTGACGCCGATCTCCCCCAATCGGACGACTCCGCAGCCGACGAGCTGGATCTCACACCGCGCACCAACGTCGATGGCACGGCGGTGGGTCGTCAACGCAAGCGCAACTGGCTGCCGATCTTCGTGCTCGCGCTGGTGGTCGTCGCGGGCGGCGTCATCGTCACGCAGTTCCTCACGTCTGCTGTCGACTATTACTGCAACGTTGACGAGGTCAACGTGCGCGACGGTTGCGACGACGATCGACGGATCCGACTGCAAGGGACCGTCGACGAAGGGTCGGTCGTGTTCTCCGAGGGTGTCACCGACTTCACGATCTCATTCAACGGAGTCACCTTGCCCGTTCGATACACAGGCGAGCCGGGAGGCATCTTCAAAGAGTGCATCCCGGTCGTCGTGCATGGCTTCATCGAAGAAGGCGCGTTGCAGGGCGATCGCGTCGAAGTGAAGCACTCCGACGAGTACGTGTCGGTCAATGACGAGCGAGTGGCTGACGCCCAGGACCTCGGATGCGAATCCGCAGCCTGAGGGCGGTCAACCTGTGCCAGGCACAGACTGACCAGGTTCGATGATCGCGGCATCGATCAACGGCGCCCTCGGGCGCGCCGGGTTGATGCTGATGCTCGGCGCATCGGTGTTCGGTGCACTCGCGGTGCTGTATGGCATCCGCAAGGGTGACACGAAGCTCCTCAGGCAGAGCCCTCGATACGCATGGCTGGCGTTCGCAGGCATCTTGCTCGCGTGCGTGATGATGCAGCGCGCGCTCATCACCCGCGACTTCTCACTTGCCTACGTCCAACAGGTCGGCTCGGCCGACACGCCGGCCCTCTACAACTTCGCCGCGATGTGGTCGGCGCTCGAAGGGTCGATCCTGCTGTGGGCACTCGTACTCGCGGGCTTCACCGCCGCAGTCGCGTGGCGATTCCGCAAGAACACGGACGACCCATTGGTGGGGTGGGCGCTCATCGTGATGTTCGTGATCACCGCGTTCTTCGCGATGATCAGCTTCGGCCCCGCTGACCCGTTCACCAACGGAGCGGTCGGCGTCACGAGCGGGCCGGGTCCGAACCCACTGCTGCAGAACCACATCCTGGTGCTGTTCCATCCCCCGATCCTCTACCTCGGCTACGTCGGGTTCACCGTGCCCTTCGCCTTCGCGATCGCCGCGCTGGTGACTGGGCGGCTTGGCGAGGGGTGGCTGCTCGAGACACGGCGCTGGGCTCTGTTCTCGTGGGCGTTTCTCACGATTGGCATTCTGCTCGGCGGTTGGTGGAGCTACGAAGTGCTGGGCTGGGGCGGGGTCTGGGCGTGGGATCCGGTCGAAAATGCGTCGCTGCTCCCATGGCTCACAGGTACCGCGTACATCCACTCGGTGCTCGTGCAGGAGCGTCGCGGCATGCTGCGCGTCTGGAATCTGAGCCTGCTCGTGTCGACGTTTGCGTTGACCATTCTCGGCACGTTCCTGACCCGCTCGGGAGTGATCGAGTCAGTGCACGCGTTTGGCGACGGGCCCGTCGGGGCGTGGTTCCTCGGACTGTTCGGCCTCATCGTGGTCGTCTCGCTCGGGCTCATTGCGTGGCGTGGCGATCGGTTGCGTTCGCCGGGTTCCATTGACTCGCCGTTGTCACGCGAAGGCGCATTTCTTGCCAACAACGTGATGTTCACCGTGTTCGCCTTCGTCGTCTTGCTCGGCACGATCTTCCCGCTGCTCGTCGAAGCGCTGGATGATCGCCGGACCATCGTCGGTGCTCCGTACTTCGACCGGTTGACGATGCCGATTGGACTCGTCCTGCTCTTCCTGATGGCGGTCGCACCGGTGCTGCCGTGGCGCAAGGCCAGTCAAGAGTTGCTGCGCAACCGACTGTTCTGGCCGGCCTGGATCGGCGCGGGGTCACTCGTTCTCGCCGTCATGGTGGGTGCAACGGGTTGGGCGCCGCTGGTGGCGTTCGGGTTGGCCGGATTTGCTTCGGGTGCGGCGCTCCGCCAACTCACCCTCGCTACACGCCGGCAGGGCTGGCGTGGGCTCGTCGGCCGAGCGAACGGCGGCATGATCGTGCACCTCGGCGTGATCATGATTGCGGTCGCACTGGCGTCGTCGAACAGCTTCACGCATTCCACGCGACTCCAGCTCGATGAGGGAGTCGAACAGGAGTGGCAGGGGCACACCTTCCGCCTTGAGTCCGTGCGCGAGAACGTCAACGATGCGGGGAGCGAGAGTGCGCTGGAAGCACGCGTGTTGCTCGACAACTCGAAGGTCATCGTCCCGGCGATCACGACCTACTTGAGCATGGGCGTCGACGTGCCGACGCCGGGCGTGCGTACCGGGCTGACCAACGATGTGTACCTCACCCTCGAGCAGGGAGCGCAGCCCGGCGACACGTCGGTGTCAATTCAGGCGTTCATCCGACCGATGATCCTCTGGCTGTGGATCGGCGGGCTGGTGATGGCGCTGGGCACGCTGCTGTCGGCCTTCCCCGGATCGAAACGTCGCCGGGCGATCGATCCGGTGTCGGCACCGATTCGGACCGAAGCAACCATTGCTGCGGCCTCGGGTGACGAGCCCGAGCCTGAACCCGCCGGGGCGTCGGTATGACCGACACCATCGACGCTGTGGAACCTGATCCTGGCAGCGAGTCCTCGGCGGATGGCAATCAACCCCGCCCGGTTGCGCCGTGGATTGCCCTCGCCATCGCCGTGGTGATGATCGGACTGTTTGTCCTGCTCGTCGGCGCCGACACCGGTGGCGGAGAGGATGCAGAATCACCGCTGCTCGGCCGACCGGCACCTGAGGCGGTCGGCACGTTGCTCGACGGCACCAACTTCGACCTGTCACAGCGAAAGGGGAGTTGGGTGATCATCAACTTCTTCCGCGCGGACTGTGCCCCCTGTATTGCTGAGCATCCCGACCTCGTCTCGTTCGTTGCCGACCAAGAGGCACTGGGAACCGAGGGCGCGGAGTTCTACTCGATCGTGGTCAACGACAGTCGGGACGACGTCGAGGAGTTCTTCGCGGAGCGTGGCGGCGATTGGCCGGTCGTGCTCGAACACGAGCAGATCGACGTGGCTTTCGGCGTTGCCCTCGTTCCCGAGACCTGGATCATCGATCCCAGTGGGGTCGTGCAGGTGCGGATCATCTCCCGAGTGTCCGAAGAGCGATTGAACGTGACGATGCAGCAGCTGCGCGAGGCCTACGCCGTATGAGTTCCGAGAAGGCCTACGCCGTATGAGTTCCGAGAAGGCCTACGCCGTATGAGTTCCGAGAAGGCCTACGCCGCATGAGTTCGGGACGGAGTGAGCTCAACGACAAAGTGAAGCGTTGGCCGGGTTGGGTGCTGCTCCTGGTCGTCGTCGTGTCGGGCTTGGTGATTGGCTCGACTCGTACGTCCGGGCCTCAGAGCCAGGAAGAGCGGATTGAGCTCATCTCGAAGCGAGTGGCGTGTCCGGTCTGCAACGGCGAGAGCGTGGCCGAGTCGCGCAACAACGCGTCGCGAGCGATTCGGAACGAGATCGACTCATTGGTCCGAAGTACACCTTTGACCGACGACCAGATCGTCGCTGGGCTGGAAGACAGCTACGGCACTGACATCCTGCTCGTTCCGAGGGCAACCGGATTCGACGCATTGATTTGGGTGCTGCCAACCATGGCCTTCGTGTGTGGCGTGGCCGGCCTTGCCGTCGCGTTCCGACGGTGGCGGGTTGAGGCCGACGGAACGGCAGACCCGACTGATGCCGACCGTGACATCGTCGCGGCTGCCCGACGGGCCGAACGTCCATGACCGACGAGCTCTCCCATTCTGCGCGGGGCGCAACGGGACAGGCCGAGGAGGCGGTGACACCGCTGCGGAGTGGTTCGCACCTCGACGGCCTTGCCGAACTTGAAGAAGAACGACGATTTCTGCTTCGCTCGCTCGACGACCTCGAACGTGAATTCGAAGCCGGTGATGTGGACGAGTCCGACTACGAAACGCTCCGGGACGGATACACCGTGCGTGCCGCTGCGGTGCTCCGCCAGATCGAGTCTGGTCGCTCGCGGCTTGCTCCCAAGGCGACGCGCCGATGGGGTCGGTTGGCCGTGATCACGTCAGCAGTGCTCGTGCTTGCCGTGGCGATCGGGTTCGCGCTGGCGAACGCATTCGGCGAGCGCGGCGCCAACCAGGAGATCACCGGTTTCGATCCGGGCGACGACGCGCGCATCGTCCTGGCCTCAGCGCGCGATGCCCTCAATGAGAACGACTTCGTACTGGCCAACGGGTTGTTCGCACGTGTGGTCCAGATGGAGCGCGAGCGCGAGGTCGACAACGTCGAGGCCATTGCGTACTTCGGTTGGACGCTGGCGCTCCAGGCGCGACTGGAGTCGGCTGACCTGACGACCGATACTCGGCTCGATGCGGCCCAGGTCGCGCTCCAGCAGGCGACGGAGATCGACCCGGACTACGCGGACCCGAATTGTTTCCTCGCCATCATCGAATTCGCGTTCCTCGAGGACGCCAACGCTGCGCTTCCGTATGTTGACGAGTGCGAGTCGGGCAACCCCCCGGCCGACATTGCCAAACTGATTGCCGGGTTCGCCGCCGACATCCGCGCTGCGGCCAGCTGACCGTTCGAGGCCACACCACACCTGAGGCCGAGTGTCCCCCGTGGCTCCATGCCCGCGTCGCTACTCTGACGCCATGGCCATGAACCCTCCGCCGCCTCCAGGCGGTCAACCTCCTGGATTTCCGCCGCAGGGCCCAGGCGGTCAGCCGCCCGGGTATCCCCCGCAGGGTCCTGGCGGTCCTGCCGCGCCGCCACCTGGCTACGTCCCATTCGGTCAGGCCCCGCCCGGCGGCGGTCAGCGGACCAACGGTCTTGCTGTCGCGTCGCTCGTGCTCGGCATCGTCGGCATCATCCTGTGCGTGCTTTTCATTCCGTGGATCCTGGCGATCATCTTCGGCGCCATTGCGATCAAGCAATGCAACGATGATCCGACCTACACCGGCAAGGGCCTGGCGATCGCCGGACTCGTGTGTGGCCTCGTCGGAGGCGCATTGGTGCTGCTGATTCTCGTTGGGGGCGACAGCGATTTCAGTTACGACTTCAACAGCTACGTGCTCAGCATCGCTCACTGAACTGGCTCGACCGTTGGCGTCGAGCGCTACTTTTTCGTTGATCTTGCCGCCAACATTGGCGCCGGCCAGACCTTGCCCTTGGTGATCCGCGAGCCTTTGCGGCGGAGCACCCACACACTGGCCTTGGACCAGTCGGCCGGTGTCTCCACTTCCATGCCACGGCGAACCAGAGCCTTGATCACGGCGGGAATGATGTCGCCGTGGCTGCACAGGACCGCGCCATCTTCGACCTCGTTCAACAGGTCGAGTACCGGTTCGAACGGTTCGTCCTCGAAGAGCCGCTTCTCGGCCCGGACCTTGAGCCCGGTGAGATCGCCCAACGGCTCGAGCGTCTGCATGCAGCGGACGTACGGACTTGCATAGAGGGCGGTGATGTCCTTCCTGGCCAGTCGCCGAGCGACAGCGCTCGACTGCTTCCAGCCGGTCTTGCTCAAGGGTCGGTCGACGTCGTCGCCGTCCCAGACGCGACGTTCGCCCGCCTTTGCATGGCGCACGAAATAGATGATCGCAGATCGTCCCATTGGATCGACCCGTCAGTTCTCGCTGGTCAGCGATCGGTGTCGCATCGTGAGCTGCCGGACGAAGAGGATCCAGGCGATTGCCGCGATGAGCCCCACGAAGGAGCCGATGATCGTGACGGTCTGGTTGGTGTCGAGCAGGTTTTCGGCGACCGCTTCGGCGCCGGTGTCGCTGAAGCTGCCCACGAGGCTGCCGGCGGACAGGAAGAGCGCAACAAGCGGCCAGATGCCGAATGCCAGCCACCAGACCCAGAGCACCGGATTGGCGGCCGTGGTGTCGGTCGTGGTGTCGGTCGTGCCGCTGGGCTGGCCTGCCACGGCGCTCGGCGTCGACTTGGTCCACTGTTCGCGCAGCATCAGGAATGGAATCACGTAGAGCACCACCGGCGGCAGGAACCAGCCGAAGATTGCGAAGAGCGGGTGCCAAGTGGTCGTGATGCCGAACGCCCGCAGGTTCGCCGAGATGCGGTACATCCAGATCATCACGAGCACCATCGCCGCGATGGTGGCGACGCCGGAGAGCGCCGAGAATGCGGACGATGACACGAGTTGGTCGTTGAAGTCGTTGTCGGAGATCCGACCGGCGAGCAGGTCTTCTGCGTCCGATCGAAGACCCAACTGGAGGAATCCGTTGAGGAGGCCGCCGAGAGCGGCGATGGCAACCACGATGCTGATGGCAGTGGCGAGACCCTTGACCCGGCTGACCTTCTGCATCGGCGTCGGCGCGCTCCCGTATGCCACATAGCCGGGCGGCGGGGCCATGTTGCCCGGAGGCGGCGGCGGAACCGGCTGCCCTGACGGCGGTGGCGGGGGAGGCTGTTGACCCGGTGGCGGGGGAGGAACGTCACTCACCCGGGCCAAGCTACCCGCGCGGTCTGGAGTTGTCTGCAGCCGTTCGTCCCAAAGTCAGCGACCGGAGCTGGCCACCCAGTTGCTGGCCTATTCCTTTGCTTCGGACCAGGCATGAATCACACTCGTGTCACTCACAAATCTGACTGGCTGGACCCCGTCAGGACGTTTCGGTGCCCAACGGTGCGCAGCTTCCTGCAAACAGTGGTCGAGTAACGTGGCTGCCTCCGCTGCGCGATCTTCGGGGACGTGAATCAGGAGTTCGTCGTGGAGGCAGAGCACGATGCGCGCGCCGAGCCCGCTGGATCGAGCACGCATCAGCACTGACCAGGTCTTGAAGAATTCGGCAGCAGCGCCCTGGACCATCGCATTGCGGCCGAACCGGCCGCGTGCCGCGGCGCGCGAGCGGGCGTCGCGGTCGCTGACCTCGTTGGCGTTGGTCGTGCTCATCGGCACGAGGCGGCCGCCGTAGGTGCGCAGGTCGTTGCTGCCCTGCGCGGCACGGTCCGCCTCGGCGAGGTATCCCATGGCGACCGGGTACTCGCGCTCGAGTCCGCGGAGCGCCTCGGCACCCTTTCCGGTGGTCTGCCCGTACATCGCACCGAGCACGGCCACCTTCGCAATCTCGCGCTCGACCCGCAACTGTTCGGCGACCGGCGCGTACATGTCGTCGGCCTGGGTCGCGGCGGCAAGCTTCGCGTCGCCGGACACGGCGGCGAGGATGCGCGGCTCAATCTGACCGAGGTCGGCCCGGACGAACGCGTGGCCCGACTCAGCAGCTACTGCGGGTCGCAGCTCGGCCGGCATGTTGTGCAGTCCAGCGCTGGCAGTCATCCTGCCTGCCGCTCCGTCGGATCCCGACCACGATCCACGCAGGCGTCCGTCTGTGCCGACGTGTTCATCGAGCCACGCGAATCCAAACGTGGTGAGAACACGTTCAGCGCGTCTCCACGTCAGCAGCGGCTCGACGATCGGGTGTGCGTCGCGGAGCGCTTCGAGACGCCACGCCCGCGTGTCGGGGACCTCGATGCCGACACGTCGGAGCAGCGATTTGACTTGGTCGGGGCTGCGGAGATCAAAGGTGATGCCGGGCGGAAGATGCTGCAGCACCTCGTGATCTCGACGTTGCAGCTCGGCATTCGCTTCGGTCGCGTTGCGGGGGCGGGAACCAACGAACCCGGCGATGATCGACTCGGCTGCATCGAGATCAACCGGAAGCCCGTCGACCTCGAGTTCGGCACACAGCAGTTCGGCCGCGGATTCCGACAGCACCGTGGCCCGCATCTGAGGACCGTGGCCGAGGTTGTCGATGTGTTGCGCTTGCAACTGCTGCATTGCGAGCGCCGTCTCGGCCCACGAGGCCACCCGGGCTGAAGACTCCGACCAGTCGCCGTCGACCCATTCGGGGCGGAGATGGCCGTCTGGTCCGACGGGTTCGTCGAGGTCGCCGACGTCGAGCGCCTGGCTGAACAAGTCGACCGGCATTCGGCTGGGAATGGTGGTCACATCGAGGTCGTGCAGGCGCGCCCAGATCTGGTCGGGTCCGGAACGCCAACCACCAAAAAGTAACCGGTGTGCTGCTGAGAGGTCCCAACACTTTGCCGGTCGCACGCCCCACTCGATGACGTGAAGTGCTGTGCGATTCGACCACCAGGCCCAGCGGGGCGAGACGGCCGCCTCGGTCGCTGTGAACACGTCGGGAGCGTCGCTGATGTCGATCAGGACAACGGCTCGCCCCTCGACCGCGAACGCCACAGCCTCGTCGCCGATCGCGACGCTCACGAGCGCACCGGCCGCGAGATCACCGAGGCTCGGTCCGCTGCTGCTCACGACCGACATCCTCGCAGCTCAGCGTCACATCGGGGTCGGGGCCCAACGTGATGCAGCTGTCACATCGGGGTCGGGGCCCGATGTGACGCGGTCAGCCCCAGCCGAGTTCGTGGAGCCGATCGTCGTCAATGCCGGCGGCGTGGGCGACTTCGTGGATGACGGTGACATAGACCTCGTCGGCCAGATCGTTGATGTCGTCGCACATCTCGCACAGCGGCAGCCGGTAGATCGACACGACGTCGGGGCCTTCGTGGCCCGTTCGTTCGGTGTGCGGGACACCTTCGTAGAGGCCGAGGATCGTCGGCTCGTCGGTGTTGCGGTCGCGCACCTGGACGACGACATTGTCGAGCACGTGCTGGAGTTCATCAGGC
>CAXMZV010000075.1:0-11391 GCA_964199985.1 Candidatus Ilumatobacter isfjordensis
CCCCATCCATGGCGGTACCGGAGCAGATGGCGTCACGAATGTGGTGCAGTGGAGCAGCACGGGTTCAAGCACGGAACCGACTCCAACCCGAGGCGACGCAGTGTCACCGCGCAGCGCACTGCGGGGTGAGGGCTTCCCGGTCAACTACGGCACAAGCTTCGTCATGACCGTTGACTACACGGGCGAACAGGTGCAGGCGTGGACCATCCTCACGTACGGTCAAACCGACGATCGCGAATCGCCGTTGTTCGAGCAGCAAACGACTCGATTCAGCGAGAAGAACTGGCGCGAAGTGGCGTTCACCGACGAACAGATCGCTGCCGACCCGAACCTGACCGAGCACACCCTCGAAGTGCGCTGACCACGAGTCAGATCACCCAGCGGTTCCTGCGAACGCTGCAGGCGCCACAGTTCACGCGCCGTTCACAGACGAGCAACGACGACGCAACGAGCCACTGCGACGATGCCGCTCGATCACAGGGCGCGCCGTATCCTTGGCATGCCCGACCAACAACAAGATTTGAGGACAGCAGTGGCTATCAAGGCTGAATACATCTGGATCGACGGCACGGAGCCAACTCCGCAACTCCGTTCCAAGACCAAGGTCGTCTCCGACGACAACGGCACCGATCTCGCCGACATGCCGATCTGGGGGCTTCGACGGTTCGTCGACCAACCAGGCAACGGGCGACAAGAGCGACTGCGTGCTCAAGCCCGCCCGTGTGTTCCCCGATCCGATCCGTGGCGGCGAAAATGTGCTCGTCATGTGCGAAGTGATGCTCGTTGATGGCAAGGCCCATCCGACCAACACTCGTGCAGCTGCTGCTCGCACCGCCAAGAAGTACAGGAAGCACGAGCCGATGTTCGGCCTCGAGCAGGAGTACACAATGCTCAAGCCGAACGGGAACCCGCTGGGCTTCCCGGACGACGGTTTCCCCGCACCGCAAGGTCCGTATTATTGCGGCGTCGGCGAAATCGCGATCACCGGACGCGACATCGCCGAAGACCACATGGACGCCTGCCTCGCCGCCGGTGTCACGATCTCGGGCATCAACGCCGAGGTCATGCCCGGTCAGTGGGAATTCCAGGTCGGCCCCGTCGGCCTGCTCGAAGTCTCTGACGAGCTCTGGATCGGTCGCTACCTCCTGCACCGCATCGCCGAGGACTACGGCGTGGTCATCAGCATCGACGCCAAGCCGGTCAAGGGCGACTGGAACGGCGCTGGAGCGCACACCAACTTCTCCACCAAAGAGATGCGCGAAGACGGCGGCATGAAGTACATCGAGGCCGGCTGTAAGGCCCTCGCTCAGAAGGCTGCAGTGCACATCGCCGCCTACGGCGACGGTGTGGAAGAGCGCCTCACCGGAGCCCACGAGACCCAGCGTCACGACCAGTTCAGCTACGGCGTGTCTGACCGCGGCGCATCGGTCCGCATCCCGTGGCAGGTCGCTGTCGACCAGAAGGGCTACCTCGAAGATCGTCGTCCGAACGGCAACATCGACCCGTACGTCGTGGCCCGACTCATGGTTGACACCATCTGTTCAGCGATGAAATAGGCCAGATCTCCCGGATGCTGCGTTGCGAGCCGACTCATTGAGCAAGCTCAACATCGTCGACTTGCGCCTGGCCTCCGAAAGATCTGATCCGATTTCATCGTGACCAGACTGAGAGAATTGAATTCCTGAATAGCAACGTGGCTGGCGGGGTGGGGGCTTCGGTTCCTGCTTCGCCGGTTCGCTTTTTCAACACCATCTGAAAGACTGAACTTGTGAGTATTGAGCAACATCGCGAATATGTCTTGCGTTCGGTAGAAGAGCGCGGCGTACGCCTCGTCCGGCTGTGGTTCACGGACGTACTCGGCAACCTGAAGAGCCTCGCCATTTCCCCGGCCGAACTCGACAACGCCCTCACCGACGGCATGACCTTCGACGGCTCATCAATCGACGGCTTCTCACGCGTGCAAGAAGCCGACGTTCTGGCGATCCCAGATCCCGACACGTTCGAGATCGTCCACTGGGGTGACCCGAAAGAGCCTGAAGCACGCGTCTTCTGCGACATCCACAACCTCGACGGCACACCGTTCGCGGGCGACCCGCGCCAGGTCCTGCGTCGCCACATGAAGGCGGCCCATGAGATGGGCCTCACGTTCTACGTGGCACCCGACATCGAGTTCTTCTACTTCAAGCCCATCGTCGACGGCGAAGCCCCTGTCCCAATCGATCAGGGCGGGTTCTTCGACCTCACGACCAACGACGTCACCGGCGAACTGCGCAAACGAACGATTCGCACGCTCGAACAGATGGGCATTCCGGTCGAGTACAGCTTCCATGAGGACGCACCCGGCCAGCAGGAAATCGACCTCCGCCACACCGACGCACTCACCATGGCCGACAGTGTCATGACGTTCCGACTCGCCGTCCGCGAGATTGCTGCCCGCAACGGTGCGCACGCCACGTTCATGCCGAAACCACTCGAGGGCGTTCAAGGCTCGGGCATGCACGTCCACCTCTCGCTCTTCGAAGGCGACGAGAACGCCTTCTTCGACGCAGATGATCCATACAACCTGTCGGCCAAGGCCAAGGCGTTCATGGCGGGCCTCCTGCGACACGCTCCCGAGATCACCGCCGTCACCAACCAGACCGTCAACAGCTACAAGCGCCTGGTCCCCGGCTTCGAGGCACCCGTGCACCTCAGCTGGGCCCGCAACAACCGCAGTGGCCTCATCCGAGTGCCCATCGCCAAGAACGACAATCCGTTGGCCACTCGTCTCGAGTACCGCTCGCCTGACCCTGCGTGCAACCCGTACCTGGCGTTCAGCCTGATGCTCGCGGCTGGCATGAAGGGCATCGAAGAGGGCTATGAATTACCCGACGAGGCCGACGCCAACCTGTTCGAGATCGGCGACGATGTGCTGGAGAAGCTCGGCATCGGCCAACTGCCCACGTCGTTGGCGGCAGCGCTCGAAACGATGGAGAAGTCCACGCTCGTAAAAGAGGCCCTCGGTGAGCACATCTACGAGTGGTTCCTGCGGAGCAAACGCATCGAATGGCGCGGCTACAAGACCCACGTCAGCGCGTTCGAGCGAGATCGGTACCTGACGTCGTTGTGAGCGAGCGCAGCCAGATGCTTTTGGTCTTCCCGGATCCGGCACCGCCCGAGCTGGCGCGCACGCTCGATCTCAGCGGCTCTTCGTGGAAGGCCGTTGGGTCGATCGGCGATGCCGGGGAGCACGAGCCCGACTCCGGCTGGGCCGGAACCATTGTCGATGCCACTGCTGACCCGGAAGGCGCGTGGGCGTTCTTGCGTGCGATCCGCAAGCAGGCCGACGAGCAACTCCCCGTCATCGTGCTGATCGGGGGTGCGCAGCTTGCCGAGCTCGAACACCGCGACGACCTGTTCGATGACTTCTGTCTGTCACCGTTCCACCCGTCCGAACTCGAGGCACGCCTTCGGCACCTGCTCTCAGGCGACGTTGCTGTCGTCAGCTCGGACATGGTCGAGTACGGAGCGCTCGCCCTCAATCTCGAGACCTACCAGGCGTCGATCGCGGGCAAGCCGCTCGACATGACCTACATGGAATACGAGCTGCTCAAGTTCCTCGCACAGAACCCGGGCAAGGTGTTCACTCGCGAGATCCTGCTCAGTCGAGTCTGGGGGTACGAGTACTACGGCGGCGCCCGCACGGTCGATGTGCATGTTCGCCGGCTGCGCGCCAAGCTCGGCGAAGAGCATGCTGCGCTCATCCAGACCGTTCGCTCCGTCGGCTATCGCTTCGGCGAATCCCGCTGGGAGAGCTAGGCGAGCTGCAAGAAGTCGATGATCGAGTTGCCGACGACGTTGGCGAAAACAATCGAGCCTCGCTCACGCGGATGCACACCGTCGGTGCGCAAGTTGCCCTCGTCGTCGGCCACGGCGCTCCACGTCGCAATCACGCTGTTGCCACGCTGACTCACACGGTCGCGGATCGTGTCGTTGATCTCGGCCGTGGCGTCGGGGCGGTCACGAAAGAACGTGTCGACCCAAATCAGCGGCGACTCGTCCGGCACGGTCTGCAACATTTCGTTGATCGCAGCCGCGCGTTCGGCCGGATCGGAGTACTGGTCGATGTCATTGGTGCCGAGCGCGACGACCCACAGTTCGTTCGAATGGTCGAACGGGTCGTCGGCGGAGACCTGCGCGCCACCGTCGCCGATCGCGTGAATGAGGTTGACGAGGTTCTCGGCCACTTGGGACCCGCTCGGGTTCGACCCGAAGCTGAGCGAGGTCCGCTTGCCTTCCTTCGACTCGATGACCACGTTGCCGAAGCCGAGCTGTTCGAACATCGTCTCGAGCTGTGGCGTGGACGCGACAGTGATCGAGTCGCCCACCATGATGACCGTGTCGATTTCGGTCGTCCCGACCGCTCGAACCTCCGCGCCACCGCTGATCTGGCCACCATCGCCGATGTCCGAACCGAGTCCAATCGTCGGCAGCGGAGCGTCCCCAACCGTTCCCGATGACGTCGAACCCGCACACGCACTCACGCTCAAGCCGACAACGGCCAGGAACGCGGAGGCGATCGAGTGACGCATCAGGACATTCTTGCGATCTCAGAGGACGCAGGGACGGCACGCGCCCGATTTTTGGTCACGTCCGCATGCGATACAGCCCGTTTGCGTACACCGCGAAGCGCGCGGCGCGTGCAGCTTCGTAACCGCAAACGATGTGTTGGTCAGCTGAGCTGCTGGATACGGCGGGACAGCCCGTCGTGAGCAGTCAGCATCTCGGCGAGTCGCCCACTGACGAGTTGGCCATCACGCACCACCGCCTGACCGTTGACGATCGTGTCACGCGCCCCTGTCGGCCCGCACCGAAGCCACGCTTCGATCGGGTCGGCGAGCGCTCCGGCGAAGATGGGGCCGGTCAACGACCAGATGGCGAGATCCCCGACGGCTCCAGGAGCGATGACCCCGATCTCACCCTCGCGTCCCAAGCACCCGGCTCCGCCATGCGTCGCAATTTCGAGCGCCATCCGGGCGGTCCCTGCGTTGGCGCCGTTGCGGAGTTTGGCCAGCAACATGGCTTGGCGGGCTTCGAGCCACAGCGACGCGCTGTCCGCGGACGACGACCCGTCGACACCGAGCCCGACCTTCACGCCTGCTGCGCGGAGGTCGACGATCGGCGCGATGCCCGATGACAGAATCATGTTGCTCGACGGACAATGTGCCGCGCCAACTCCCGCTGCTCCCAATCGTTGCATCTCGTCGTGATTGGGCATGACGCAATGCGCAACCCACGTCCGGTCCGTGCACCACCCAGTGCGCTCGAGGTACTCCATCGGCCGACACCCGAAGGTGGCGATGCTGAACTCGTCGTCTTCGGCGTTTTCCGCGAAGTGAGTGTGGAGTCGCACGTCGAGTCGCTCCGCCAACTCAGCGGAGCGCACCATCAGGTCTTCGGTGACCGAAAACGGCGAACACGGCGCGAGCGCCACACGCACCATGGCGCCATATGACCGATCGTGATGACGGGTGACGGCGGCTTCGGATGCGGCCAGAATCTCGTCGTCGTCAGCGACCACGTCGTCGGGCGGCAGACCGCCGTCCTTTTCCGACAGGGACATCGATCCACGAGTCGGATGAAATCGCATGCCGAGATCCTGGGCGGCCTCGATCTCGGCGGTGAGTAGATCGCCCGCGCCGTGCGGATGCAAGTAGAGGTGGTCGCTCGACGTCGTGCAACCCGACAGTGCGAGCTCTGCGAGACCAACCCAGGCCGACACGTACACCGACTCGGTGTCGATCGAGCGCCACAGCGGGTACAGCGACTGCAGCCAGCCGAACAACGGCTTGTCGGTCATGGGCGGGAACGCCCGGGTCAGGTTCTGGTACAGGTGGTGATGCGTGTTGACAAGACCAGGGGTCACCAGGCAATCGGTCGCGTCGATCGTGGTCGTGGCCGACGGCGCCGGGCCGGTGCCGACATCAGCGATCAGCCCATCGGTGATCGCCACCCAGCCACCGGCCAACTCTCGTCGATCTCCGTCAACAGTCGCCACGCACCGAGCATTGGCAACAACCAAATCATGCTGGACGTTGGCCATGGCGGCGGTCCTCAATCAGGAAGTTCCAAGAGTTCGGAACCCTCGTGGCGCTTCTTGCCATCACGGTGGAAGACCTCGCCGACGACGGCCGACGCGGCGGCACCAGTCATCAGCACAGCGACCGGAATCAGCAGGACGACAAGAATGATGGCGATTCCTCCGAGCATGACGTCAGGTTAGCGTCAGGCCGGCTTGTAGGCCCAGGCCTCAACTTCGACGACGAAGCTGGCAGGCAACTCGGCGACGGCTACACAGGAACGCGACGGGCGATGGTTGCCGAACGCTGCGACGTAGTGCTCGTTGAAGACCTTGTAGTCCTCCATGTCGGTGAGGAAGCACGTGGTCTTGACGACATCGGTCATCGACGCACCCATCGTGGCGAGCAGCGACTCGATGTTCTTCATCGTCTGCTGTGTCTCGGCAACCAGGCCACCATCGACTTTGGTGCCGTCGAGCAACCCGCCTTGGCCAGAGATGATGATGAAGTCGCCGGCACGGACGACGGGCGTATAGGGACCGAGGGGCTTGCTCATGTCGGCGAATCTAGCCGCCCGGCAGCGACTCGGTCAGTGCGACGAACTCTTCCCACTGCCCCCTGGCGAGCAGCGCCGCCTGCTGCGGCCACGACGCAGGCTTGTGCATCTGGAATCGGGAGCCAGCCGCGTCGAGCATCGACTGCAGTGCCTCGACGTCGGTCGCGGCGAGCTGACTCCACGTGGTCACACCAATCCCCGCGCAGAGTTCGGCGATCTTCGGTCCAATCCCCTCGACGGCGGTGAGGGCATCGAGAGCAATCTTCTTCCCGAGAACAGCGGCAGCTGCGTCGAGATCGAGCTCGACCTGATCGTCGTCATCCGGCGGAATGATCGAGGTGTCGACGGTCGACGAGAAACCGAGTGCCCCAGCGCTGCTCCCGCGCACGTCAGCGAGTTCCATTCGCAGGCGATCCCGTTCGGCCACAACAGGTTCGAGTTCACTACGCAAACGGTCGACTTCAGACTCATCAACCGGCGTCGTCTGCGGACGAGCAAGGTCGGTGCGGGCTTTCAGGCTGCGCAGCAACCATCCGACGATGCCACCAGCAAGGGCCATCAGCAGGCCCCAGAGGAAGAACTTGGCAAGTGTGTATGGCACGGTGTTCCTATCGTTCGATGGCTGTCGTTGGTGTGGGGTGGCGATTCAGTTGTGGTGACCGTTACGTGGGGCTGACGACGAACTCAACTCGCCGGCTGGCCGTTTTGTTCTCGACGCCGTTCGCATCGAGGATCGGTTCGGTTCCTCCGAGACCCACGATGGTGAGCGTGTTGGCGGCAATGCCTCTCGCGATCAGAGCCTCGCGGACCGAACGTGCCCGTCCCTCGCTCAACGCCTGATTCGAGTCAGCGAGCCCATCGGTGTCGGTGTGGCCTTCGACCACGATGGTGATGCCGCCCACGCGTTTGGCGACTGCAGCGACGCGATCGATCGTCGCCAAGGACTCATCGCTGATCGTCGTGCTGCTCGGGTCGAACAAAATCAGATTGTCGGTCACCAGTTGGTTGAGGTCGGTCTCAACTGCCGCGGCAGCGTCGGGATCGGCGACCGGGCGTTCAACGAGCTCGGCGGTGATCGCAGCACTGTCAATCGAGGCCACCGCCGCCTCAAATCCTTCACGATCCGCCTCGGTCGCGAACGTTCCACTCACAGCGATCGCTGCATCTGCAGTCTCCGCGCTCCCGCTGACAAGATTCGATGCCATCGCTGCAATCACGGTGGCAAGCACGTCGGTGTGCTCCTCGGAGAGCGGTGTGGCGGAGTCGACAACCAGTTCGTCGATCACATTCGACGAGTTGATCGTGTCGCCGGACGCGGCGAGCAGCACCGTTCGTTGTTCCTCGCTTGCCACTGCGCCGCTCAGGACGATCTGGCCGTCGGCGAACTCTGCTCGTGCAAGTGTGACAGCCGAATTGCCACCGATGATGAGGTCCGCCGGCACCAGCACCTGATCGACAGCATGCACCACACCGTTGGAGGCAACCAGATCCGCCTCGGTCATCGTGGCAATCGACTCCCCTGACGTGATCACCACACCGTCGCTGAGATCGACGGTGACCGTGGTGCCATCGAGCATTTCCAGGTCACCCTCCACCAGGTCCTTCGAGAGTGTCGTTCCGGCGGTGACATGGTGAGACAACAGCGTGGCGAGCAACTCGGGGTCTCGGGCGAGCGCGCCGGTCACATCGGGGCCCAGCGCCTCAAAGGCGGCGTTCGTCGGCGCAAACACAGAGAAGGGCCCGTCGTCGGACAGCACCTCAGTCAGCTCCGCATCGCCGAGCAAACCCGCCAAGCTGGAGAACTGCGAGTCGCTGGCAATGACGTCGGTCAGGAGATCGAGGTCGGGGGGCGTGGTCGTGCCAGCCACCTCCGTCGTCGTGTCATCGGTGCCGTCGTCGAGGGGCACCTCAGTCGGCGTGGTCTCGATGTCGCTGTCCTGTTCGGCTGCATCGTCATCGACCGGCGGCTCATCGACCGGCGAATCGAAGCAGGTCCCGTCGACTTCGATCGACGACACGCCACGTAGATTCACAATGGCTGCGACGACCTCGTCGGGAATGTCAACCGGCCCACCCGCGACACATCTCAGCTCGCCATCCTGGCCGGAGAAGTGCACCTCGACTGGCCCGACGCCTGCCTCGTTGAGTACCTCGACCGCGCGACTTTCGAGGTCGTCTTCGACGCGATTGACGAAGATTGGCCCTCCGACGGCGAAGACAGCGACCACACCCGCTGCACCCCATCCGAGGATGCGGCGACGGTATCGTTGAGGCGAAGTCGGCCTATCCGATCGGGCGTTCATGGCGTTGAGAGAATCGCACGTTTCCGACGGGCAACACAACGGCAGGACTCACTCCGACCAATACCGCCGAAACCCCCACCCCCGCCGAGAGCGAGCCGACCAATGACCGATCTCCACCTCCGTCCGAACCTGATTTGCGGCCTCAACCGACGGCGCTTTCTCGCTGGTCTCGCTGCTTCGGGAGCGTTGGCCGCATGCGGAGGGTCCGACGACGAGGCGGGCGCGAACATCGATGCCGACCCAGGTGCGTCTGGCAACGGATTCACCCTCGTCCAGCGGTTCCCCAACAACGTGCAGATCCCTGGCGAGATCCGGATGCCGATCACGTTGTCCACTGGTGCGGCCCAGTTCATCCAGGATGGACCGGCGACGTTGACCGCACGCGTGCTGGACAACGATGGCAACCAGTTGGGTGACGCGATCTCCGCCGTCCGCCGCGATGTCGCGCCTGCGCCGTACTACGACTTCCGGACCACGATCGACGCACCAGGCTTCTTCGCCCTCGCCGTTGCCGGGGGCCCAGAGGAAGGTGCCGCCTTTCAGGTCATGGACCCCCAAGCGGTCGCTGTTCCCACCCCCGGTGAAGCAATGCCCGGGTTCGTGACGCCAACCATCGACGACCCTCAGGGCTTCGAAGTGTTGTGCACACGCACGCCCGAGCCGTGCCCGTTCCACGACGTGACGCTCACCGATGCGCTTGCGGCGGGCCGTCCGGTGGCGTACTACGTCGGCACGCCGGCGTTCTGTTCGACCGGGAGCTGCGCCCCCGCGCTCGAGGCACTCATCGGGGCGCAGGAGCGCTTCGGGGACACCTTCACCTTCGTGCACGCCGAGGTGTTCTCCGATGCCGACGGCACAGCGATTGCCCCCGCAGTCACAGCGGTCGGTATGACCTACGAGCCCGCCTTGTTCATCACCGACGCCACCGGGATGGTCGTCGAACGCCTCGACGCCGTCTGGGACCAAACGGAGCTCGAAGAACGCCTCGCCCTCTACGCCTGACGGGGTCCAGATCTCCCGATCAGTGAAAGACAAAGGAAAATGCGAGAAGCCCGCGTCACGTGACGCGGGCTTCTCCAATTCGATTCTTCAGTTCTTCGAAGAGCGGTGATCAGATCGTCGGAGGTCAAGGCGCCGAGGACAGAGTTGAGCTTGCTCAATGACCGACGACGGCAACGCAGAGATCCGGCGATCTGGCGCCGCTCTCAGGAGAACGAGGAGCCGCAGCCGCAGGTGCGGGTGGCGTTGGGGTTGGTGACGGCGAAGCCGCTCTCGTCCAACCCGTCCTTGTAGTCAAGCGTTGCGCCTTCGAGGAGCTGGGCCGACGCCTGGTCGACGACGACGCGGACCTTGCCGTCGTCACCGAAGTTGGTGACGTTGTCGTCGGCGGCGATGTCGCCATCGAAGAACATCTCGTAGGAGAAGCCACTACATCCACCGGGGCGGACGGCGACGCGTAGCGCCAGTTCTTCGGCGCCTTCGGCGGCCAAAAGCTGGCCAACCTTCTCGGTTGCGGTGTCGGTGAGTGTGATCATGTGACAGTCCTCCTCAGGAGCCATCTGACTGGTGGGTCAACTGGTGGTGAAAGATTACCTGGACGAGACGGTGACTCGACAAGGTGTGCGGTGAGTCAGTGTGCAAAATTTATCGATAGTGGCATCACCTAAGTCGTCAACGAAGCCAGCCACCATTCCTCTGTGTAAACCACAGACGAGGTCCGGATGTTCCCGAGCGAGGTCAGCAAATGGACAGTGGCCGAACGAGATCACCGCCCCGGCGTCGTCACCGGCGGCGTCGTTGCGGGGGTCATCGGTGACCACCGGGTCGAAACCAAGTCGGTCGAGGTCGCTGACCAGAGCTTCGAGGGTGGAGCGGCTGTCGGCATGCAGCGCGGCGCGGCGCATACCTTCGTCATGCCCGACGGCCTCGGCATCGCTGGCCCCGGCGTCGAGGCGTTGCGCCATCGACAGCACCATACGAGCGAGCACCGGCATCGTTGGCGGTTCGAGGCCGAGTGCTGGGGCGTCGGCCGCCAACGAGTAGCGGTGTTGCGGCCGGCCGACGTCGCCCCGACCGCTGACCTCGACGTCGACGAGGCCGACGTCACGCATGCGTTCGAGGTGGGGCCGCACCGTGTTGGCGTGGAGCGAGAGCAAGTCGGCGATCTCGGCGGTGATCAACGGTCGAGGTGCTCGGGCCAGTTCGAGGTAGATCGCATAGCGCGTGTTATCGCCGAGTGTCTTGAGGAGATCAAGTTGGGACGAACCGGCCACGTGACGAGATTACACGGCCGCGGCCGGTAAAATCTCCCGATGAGCCGAACCATCTCCGGCAAATCGCCCCGAGCCACTTCAGGTCCCCCTCCGAGCAACGACGAGGTGATCGAGGTCCTCGGGTCGGTCATCGACCCCGAACTCGGCGCCGACATCGTCTCGCTTGGCATGGTTCCGTCCGTGATTGTCGCGGACGACGG
>CAXMZV010000076.1:0-11301 GCA_964199985.1 Candidatus Ilumatobacter isfjordensis
TGAGAGCGTCTACCAGCCGTCCGAGCAGCTCTTCTTGGAACTGCTCTCGACCGCTGAGAACGTTCGCTTCGACGGTGGCGACCTGATGCCGGCTGACGTCGGTTCGGGCTCGTTCTGGTCGGAAGGCACCTCGCTCATCAACGGTGACATCACCGCTGCCGAAGCAGGAGCAAACATCCAGGCGACCTGGCCGAGCTGAGTTCATTGAAAAAAGTGACCCGACGTCGGGTCTGAAGTAACATGCCGTGGGGCACTGACACGTCCGTGTCAGTGCCCCATTTCATCTGGGGAACAATTTTCGATGGGGGAATTTGGTGGCAACGCTCGTAGACGAGGTCGAGACTGACCAGCTCAGTGGCGACGACGATCAGTCGTCGCATAGCGGAAGAGACCGAAAGCAGCAACTGACGCGAGGTACTGCTGGCGCCGGACTCGTCGCACTGCTTGTCATGGCGATCCTCTTCGACAAGATCCGCAGCACGATCATCACCGTGCTCATCGCCGTCACCGCATGCGCGGCGATCTGGATCGGCGCGAACCTCCTCTTCGATCAAGCTCGCGACCGTTGGCAGCGGTTCAGCGCGCTGACGTTCGCCACCGTCGGCGCACTACTCGGGATCATCCTGCACGGCAACGGGCTCACGGTCGGGTCGGGCGGTGGTTTTCTGTCCTGGGTCCTCGGTCCTCTCGTGGGGGCAGTGTTCTTCGGGGCGCTCGGCTTCGTTCTTGCGACCACCGACGACGCCGGCCGCCGCCTACTCATCTCGATCAGTGGCTTCGCTGTTGCCGGCGTCGCCATCGGCCTCCTCCTGCGCGAGGAGTTCCAGCCGGGCGTCGACTGGGTTGCCACGATCATCTACACGGCCATCTTCGGTGCACTGGGCGCAGGCATCGGCCTGCTCCGGAAGCGACCGCCGCTCGCCGGAGCACTCATCGGCGCCGCATTCGGTTGGCTGCTCGGTTTCTGGGGCGGTGCCGACGTCGGCGACGGCAACATCGGCACCGCCGTCATTGGCGCCGTGGTCCCGGCAGTTCTGATCGGAGTCCGGCTCGGCCTCACCGCCAACCCCGACCACCGTGGCCGAACAGCGATCGATCAGAACTCGCGTGCATGGATCTTCCTGTCGCCTGCGCTCGTCTTCATCTCGGTCATGCTTGTGGTGCCGGCGATCCGAACTGCATACCTGTCCCTGCTCGATCGGAACTCCGAAGAGTTCGTGTGGTTCGACAACTACACCAAGACCTTCACCGACAAGGCCAGCTGGGACATGTCCGACTGGACCGACATCTTCACCAGCACGCCGTTCTTCATCGGCATGATCCTCCTCGTCATCGCCTTGATCCTCGGCATCCGTTCGAAGAAGGTCACAGGCCACGCCGTCGAATTGGGCAACCCGACGATGGGTCCGCTGGTCGTCGGGGCACTGTTCGTCTGTTTCGCCGCCTTCACCGCCATGCGGGGCACGATCATCAACAACATGTGGTGGGTCGTCTCGGTCACCTTCTTCTCGACCGCCATCGGTCTGGCTGTCGCCGTGCTCGCCGACAATCGCGGCGGAGAGAAGCTCGCCAAGTCGATCATCTTCATGCCAATGGCGCTCTCGTTGGTCGGTGCGTCGATCATCTGGCGCTTCATGTACCAGACCCGTGACATCTCCAAAGAGCAGACCGGCGTGTTCAACGCACTCTGGATTGCGCTCGGCAATCTCAGCACCGGCTCCGGACTGCCGACGCTCGCCTTCACTATCGGCATCGGCATCTTCGTTCTTGCGTGCGGCGTGTTCCTCGCTCGGGCACTCGTCCGACGCGCCTACGGGGCAGCCGTCGTCCCGGGCGTGCTGTTACTCGTCTCGGGATGGATCTTCCTCCGCTTCAGCCAGTTGGTCGGCGGCGGAGTCGGTGGCTTCACCTACCTTCCAGACGGGACGACCGAACCCGCCACGATCGTGTTCACCCAGGAGAGTCCCTACAACAACTTCTGGCTGATGGTCATCTTGATCTGGATCCAGGTTGGATTCGCCATGGTCATCCTCTCGGCAGCGATCAAAGCAGTGCCCACCGAACTCATCGAGGCGGCCAAGATCGACGGTGCCACAGAGAGCCAGGTGTTCTGGCGAGTCACCCTCCCACAAATCGGCTCGACAATCGGCGTGGTCGTCACGACGTTGATCGTGGGCGTCATGAAGGTGTTCGACATCGTCAAGGTGGTGACCAACGGACAGTTCGACACACAGGTGCTCGCGAACGACATGTTCCAGCAAGCATTCAACAACCTCAACATCGGCCGCGGTGCTGCACTCGCAATACTGATCTTCTTGTCGGTGCTGCCCGTCATGGTCTACAACGTCCGCCGCATGCAACAGGAGAGCTGAGATGACATCAACACTGAGCCCCGGCATCGCCTCCGATGCCCCCGCTGCGAACACCGGGTTCATCGGTCGCGTGTACTCGCGACTTCGAAGCATCCCGACCATCGCGGTCTGGCTGCTCGTGATCATCTGGAGCATTCCGAGCCTCGGGTTGTTCATCAACTCATTCCGCTCACGTGATGCCCAGCTCTCAACCGGTTGGTGGACCGTGTCGGGGTCTGAATTGACCTTCGAGAACTACAACCAGATCTTCACCGCCCGCAACAGCATCTGGAACTCGTTGGCCAACTCGTTTGCAATTGCGCTTCCGGCCACGATCATCCCGATCGCATTCGCCGCGTTCGCTGCGTACGGTTTCTCGTGGATCGACTTCAAGGGTCGCAAGGGCTTGTTCATCGCAACGGTCTCGCTGCTTGCCATCCCGCTCCAGGTCGCACTGATCCCGCTGCTGCAGCTGTATGTGGGTGGCGCCAAGTTGACGCTGCCGCTGCTCGACAAGACCATCACGTTGGTTCCCGACTTCAATCTCGTCGGCAACACCACTTCCGTGTGGTTGACCCATACCGGCTTCGCCATGCCCTTCGCGATCTTCCTGCTCCACAACTACATCAGTTCGTTGCCGAAAGACCTGTTCGAGGCGGCGCGTATCGATGGTGCGAACCACTTCACCATCTTCTGGCGGCTCGTCCTGCCGTTGTCAGTTCCGGTGCTTGCGGCGTTCGCCATCTTCCAGTTTCTCTGGACCTGGAACGACTACCTCATCGCCAACACGATGGTCGGGTCGAACCCCGACGCCCATCCAACGACAATCCTCATCGCCAACCTGGCGGGCGACTTCGGTCGAAACGAGCACATCTTGCCTGCGGCAGCGTTCGTCCAATCGTTCATCCCACTGATCGTGTTCTTTGCGATGCAACGATTCTTCGTACGTGGCATGCTCGCCGGCTCCGTCAAGGGATAGCCCTCCAGGCGAGCGATCTCGCGCAGCGTGCGAGGCCGGGGTCGGTTCGAAGAAGATGTCATTGGGCCCTCTTTGCTGCACTGGCGCAATCGGTAGGTTGGGTGAATGAGTTCTCTTGTTGATGCCGGGCCGATCACCTTGGGATCGTTACCGCCAGTTGGACGCCTGTCGTTTGGCTTATGGCGTTACACGAACACCGACGTCGACGCTGCACAGAGAGTCCTGGAGGCGGCGCTGGACGCCGGAATGAACCTGGTCGACAACGCCGATGTCTACGGGTTCGATTGGGGCGGCACCGGGTTTGGCCAAGTCGAAGAAATCCTCGGCACCGTGCTCGCCGCATCACCGGGCTTGCGCGACCGCATGGTGCTCGCCACGAAGGGCGGCATCAGGCCGCCACTCCCCTACGACTCGTCGCCTGCCTACCTCCGCAGTGCATGTGAGGCGTCGCTCACGCGGATAGGTGTCGACGTGATCGACCTGTACCAGATCCATCGGCCTGACCTGTACGCCCATCCGGCAGACGTCGCCGCGTCGCTCACGGAATTGCGCGTCGCCGGCAAGATCCGCGAGGTCGGCATCTCCAATCACACGCCAGCGCAGGTCGCTGCATTGCAAGCACACCTCGGCTTTCCGATCGTTGCCAATCAACCCGAGTTCTCCGCCAGCCGCCTCTACCCGATGCGCGACGGCACCCTCGACCAGTGCATGCAGCTCGGTATCACCCCCATGGCGTGGAGCCCCCTCGCGGGCGGATCGCTTGCCACCGGTGTTGGCGTGGCGCCCGAGTTGCTCGCCGAACTCGATCGACTCGCGGAACGCGAAGGAGTCGAACGCAGCCACATCGCCATGGCGTTCGTGCTTGCTCACCCCTCGAAGCCCATCGCCATCGTCGGCTCGCAGAACCCAGACCGCATCACCGACACCGTTCGGGCACTCGACGTCCAACTCGACCGCAGCGACGTCTACGCCATCCTCCAGGCCTCCGAAGGAGTCCCCCTGCCATGAGTTCCATCACCAACCCAACCATTCCCGAAATCTCGTGGTTCAGCGCCCTGTGTGACGACGACTACGAATTCCTCGGCCAGCCCGATCCCACATTGGCGAGTTCGTGGGATCACTGCTCGAACATCGTGCGGACCGCTGATCGCAACGGTTTCGACAACGTGCTGCTCCCCTCCGGCTACACACTCGGCATCGACTCGACTGCCTTTGCAGCGGGCATCGCCACGCAGACCGAGCAGATCAACCTGCTGCTGGCCGTTCGGATGGGTGAGATGCATCTCCCCCAGCTCGCCCGTCAGCTGGCGACCATCGACCAGATGGCCGGTGGCCGACTCTGCGTCAACATCATCAGCTCCGACATTCCTGGTGAAGCGCTCGACTCCGCGCCGCGTTACCAGCGCACTCGGGAATGGATGCAGGTACTTCGCCAGTTGCTCAACGGTCAAGCGATCGACTTTCACGGGGAGTTCGTCGACCTCGAACTCGACCCGCCACGGATCGTGGACGACGCCACCTGCCCACCGTTCTACTTCGGCGGATTCTCACCGGCCGCCAAGGATGTGGCGGCCGCTGAGTCCGATGTGTTCCTCACCTGGCCGGACACAGTTGCGTCCGTCGGCGACACAGTCAACGAGATGACGACGCTCGCAGCCGACCGCTACGACCGCGAGCTCATCTACGGCCTGCGTGCCCACGTCATTGTGCGTGAAACTGAAGCCGAAGCGCGCGCCGCTGCTGAGCGGCTCGTGTCAAAGCTCGACGCAGACACGGGCGACGCCATCCGCAACAAGTCGCTCGATGCAGCCTCGTTCGGTGTCTCCCGCCAGGCCGCGCTCCGCGAAGGCGCCGCGGACGACGGCTTCGTGGAAGACAACCTGTGGACCGGCGTCGGCCGAGCCCGCAGCGGCGCTGGCGCGGCCATCGTCGGCAACCCCGATCAGGTTGCGGCCAAACTGCAGGCGTACCAGGACGTTGGTATCGGCGCGTTCATCCTGTCCGGCTACACCCACGCTGCGGAGTGCGACCTGTTCGCCGAGCATGTGCTGCCGAAACTCACGCACGCGAAGATCAAGCACCGCTTTACCCACTGATCACAACAATGCCCTGACCAGCGCGTGTCATCGGCCAGACTTGCGAGATGAGCAATCAGGAGCCGCCTCCGCCGCCGCCGTCGGATTTCGGGGGCACTCCTCCTCCTCCGCCGCCGCCACCACCCAGCGGGCAGGCTCCGCCACTACCTGTTCCGGGCAACAATCCGCCTCCTCCCGGCGCGTACGGGCAGGCCCCGCCACCTCCGGCCTACGGTCAAGCGCCACCGGTCTACGCTGGCGCTCCGGGCATCACCGTCGCCAAGCCACCCCGCCCGGACGTCAAACTCGGCGCGATCCTCACGATCGTCGGCTCCGTCATCAGCATCATCGGCGTATTCCTACCGTGGCTGTCAGACGGCGGCGAGAGCCAGGACGGCACCGGCATCTTCCTCGGATCCGACTTCACGATCTACGACAATCCGGGCTCCGCCGTGATCTTCTTCGCAGTGGTCACCGCCGGCCTTGGCATCGCACTCTTCTTCGCCGGGCGCGTGCTGGCCGTTGCGATCATCGCCATCGTCATGGCGGCGATTGCCCTGTTGATCGGCATCGGGATGATCGGCATCGCCAATGACACGGCGGACTTCGGCGGCGGCAGCCTCGGATTCGGGGCGATCCTCCAACCGATCGCACCGCTGATCACGCTCGCCGGCGCCATCGTCGCCACCTCCAAGCGCCGCCGCTTCTGACGCCTGAGACGGTCCAGCTTTCCTTGATCCCGTCTCAGGTCAAGAGATGTGGCTGAGCCGTCGCGATCCAATACCAGCGAAACCCAAACCCAAACCGAAGCAGCCGCGCTCGTAGCAGCCGTGATTCCTCAAGCTCGGTAGCGGTGCGGTGGGGCGTCGAGCGCAAGGCGCGCCACGACGTCGTTGAGCTTGCTCAATGAGGAGTTGGCGGAACGCAGCGATCGGCGTTCCAACGTGCCGCTACGACCAGATGGCTTTGTGGGTGTCCGCATCGAAGAAGTGCACGTTCTCGATGGACACCGCAACGTCGACGACGTCTCCAATGCGAGCTCGTGACCGCGGGTTGAAACGACCCACCGCGTTCGCTGCGGTTTCGCTGGTCGACTCCTCGATGGCGTCGGGGTCGCCCGAATCGACGGTCTTCGCATCCAAGCGGAAGTGCACCATGATCTCTGAACCGAGCGCCTCGATCAGTGTCACCTTGGCCGTGAGACGACGATTCTCGGGCACACCGTCGACCATCGCTGCGTCTTCGAAGTCTTCGGGGCGGATGCCGACGATGACCTGCTTCCCGTCGTAGCCCTTGAGACCGGGCCGTGCGGCGAGCACGTGCTCGTCCAAGCCGATCGTGTGCGCACCGAAGGTGACGCTGCCGCCGTCACCGGAAATGTCGGCATGCCCCTCATAGAGGTTCATCGACGGTGAGCCGATGAACGCACCGACAAACACATTGTCGGGACGGTCATACAGGTTCTGCGGCGTGTCGACCTGCTGAAGGTACCCGTCTTTCAGCACGGCGACACGGTCGCCCATGGTCATGGCCTCGACCTGGTCGTGCGTGACGTAGACCGTGGTGACCGCAAGTTCGCGCTGCAGCGCGGCGATCTCGGCACGCATCTGCACACGCAGCTTTGCGTCGAGGTTCGAGAGCGGCTCGTCCATCAGGAACGCAGCCGGCTGACGCACGATGGCGCGGCCCATGGCGACACGCTGGCGCTGACCGCCCGAGAGCAGGCCGGGCTTGCGATCAAGGTACGAGTCGAGCTCGAGGATTGCCGACGCCTTGCGAACGCGGATGTCGATCTCTTCCTTCGGCACCTTGGCGAGCTTGAGGGCAAACCCGATGTTGTCGTACACGCTCATGTGCGGATACAAGGCGTAGTTCTGGAAGACCATCGCAATGTCGCGGTCTTTCGGCTCGACATCGTTGACGACGCGATCTCCGATGCGCAGTTCGCCACCCGAGATCGACTCGAGGCCAGCCACCATGCGCAGTGCAGTGGACTTGCCACAACCCGACGGACCAACGAGAACCAGGAATTCCTTGTCCTGAATGTCAAGGTTCAGGTCGTGGATTGCATGAAACCCGTTGTCATAGATCTTCTCAAGGCCCTCGAGCGTCACTGTTGCCATGTTTCCTCCGATGTCCCCCTCGTGACCGTCTCCGAAAGTCGGACGGTCACGAACATGTCAGTGGACACACAGTAGGTCGGATGGAGGTCGCACGTCCAGAACGCCGAGCGACGAATCCCCAGTGACGGTCAATCGAGCGCGAAGACCATCGCGCAGTCGGACTGTGTCTCGCCCTTCTTGAACAGTCCTCGGACGGAATTCATCACTTTGATGACGGAAACCATGAAGCCGTACTTCTCACCCACCAGGCGCTGCACCTCGGCGAACTCTGCGCCGTCGACGACCTCGGCGGTACCGGTGACCTCGACCGCATCGCCGGCCACCCGACCACGCTGATCACACGGGCGAAGCGTCACCTTGGGTGTGTTGCGCGCTCGCTTCGCCTTCCACGAATCACTCGATGTGGTGAAGCCGACCCGCCCATCGACGAGCCCAACAATCCAGACCGGCATCGGCTTTGGTGTGCCGTCCCTCGTGAAGGTGGTCAGCGACACGAACTTCTCTGCGGCGATTGCCAGCGATCCGGACTCGGGTGCGGTGCTGCTCGGCATGTTTCAACGGTAACGTCGCGGCCCGTGAATCACGTGAAGAACCGCATGCAGGCCCTGGGCCTGCTGGACCGCTCGATCAAGGCCGCAACCGACGACGAAATCACGTCGAGCATCGAGGCGCTTGACGATGATCACCGTGAAGGACTCGAGTCGTTTGTCGAAGGTGAACTCGATGCCGACTCACTGCGTGCCGGAGTGAAGGCCGGTCGTATCGACGGCAGCATGGAAGCAATCGCGGCCATCCTGTCTGACGCTTGTCTCGCCGATTGCATCGAGGTGCTCGGCGAAAACGCCGACAACCCGTCGACCGATCAGCTCCAGGACGTACTGCCCGGACTCGTCGAGCGCCCCGGACTCGCCATCACGCGCATCATGCTGGCCGCCACCATCGCTGGCGAGGCGCCGGCATCGGCGATCATTCGTGACCTGCTGAAGAACGATGACGTGCTCGCCCTCCCCAAGACCGAGGAGCCGCGGCTCGCTCCCGTGCTCGACACGGCCAAGCGTTCCGACGACGAGCAGGCGAAGGTGCGCGAGCAGCGCAAGGCAGCGAAGGCCGCCAAGAAGGAAGCCGACCGGGCCCGCAAAGCCCAGTCCACCGCCGCCCGTCGCAACTAGCTCCGTCCAGCTGCGGCGTTGCGGGAAGCCACGTCCTTCATTCTGTCTTCTGAGGCGGGATCGATTCGTTCGAGTCCAAGGCGCGAGAGGACGAAGTTGAGCTTCCTCAATGAGGAGTTCTCGCAACGCAGGGATCGAGCGAATCGGACCGCCTCAGACGAAGCCGACGATGGGATGGGGGAGATAGGGGTCTTCGAGGGTTTTGACTTCGTCCTCAGTAAGTTCGAGGTCGACTGCCGCCACCGCATCGTCGATGTGATGGGGCTTGGTCGCGCCGATGATTGGTGAGGTGACCGTCGGGTTGTGCAGCACCCATGCCAGCGCGATCTGTGCTCGCGGGACGCCCCGACCCTCGGCCACTGCGGCGACCGCGTCGGCAACGGCGCGATCAGACTCCTCCATGCTGTAGAGATACCGGCCGAACTCATCGCTCTCGGTTCGGTTGGTCGACTCGTCCCAGGCACGTGTCAACTTGCCACGGGCCATCGGACTCCACGGGATCACCGCGATATTCATATCGGCGCACAGCGGAAGCATCTCTCGCTCCTCTTCGCGATTGATCAAGTTGTAGTGCGGTTGCATGCTGACGAAGCGGGTCCATCCGTTGGCATCGGCAACGTACTGCGCCTTGCTGAACTGCCAGGCGTACATCGATGAGGCACCGATGTGGAGCACCTTGCCCATCTTGATCAGATCGTGGAGCACTTCCATCGTCTCCTCGATCGGCGTGCGATGGTCCCATCGATGGATCTGATACAGGTCGATGTAGTCGGTTCCCAGTCGCCGCAGGCTCTCGTCGACCTCGTGCATGATCGCCTTGCGCGACAGTCCCTCACCGAAGCGGCCATCACGCATCCGTCCGCGGACCTTGGTGGCGATGATGACCTCCTCGCGGTTCGTCATGTCAGCCAGCGCTCGTCCGACGATCTCTTCGCTCGAGCCGAGTGAGTAGACGTTGGCCGTGTCGAAGCAGTTGATACCTGCCTCGAGCGCCTGCTCGATAAACGGGCGGCTGGTGGCCTCGTCGAGGCTCCAGGCGTGCGCGCCCTTCCCCGACTCGCCGTAGCTCATGCAGCCGAGCGTGATCGCCGAGATCGACAGTCCAGTGTTTCCGAAGGGGACGTGCTTCATGTCGCCACCCTCCCACACCACTCCCCCGAAAAATGAAGGGAGATGCTCGCTCAGCGACGCTGATCCCACACAGAACGGGGACGCCACAACCCGCCACCAAAATGTGCAGGAAAATCGTCGCTCAGCGACGCTGAGGTAACATTTTTCGGAGTGGGGTCGGGTGGGGCGGAGCCGAGTGGGGTGGAGTGGGTCAGAGGTCGAGGGTGTAGCCGGCGACGCGTCGCTCGTGGGTCAGGAGCCAGTCCTTCGTGTCGATGCCTCCGGCGAACCCGGTGAGTGATCCGTTCGAGCCGACGACGCGATGGCAGGGCACGATGATCGAGATGGGGTTGCGTCCATTCGCCGCACCGACCGCACGCGCTTTGCGCTTGTCACCCATCTGCTCGGCCTGCTCGCCATAGCTCACGGTCGTGCCGTACGGAATCGTCCGTAACACAGTCCAAGCCGACTGCTGGAACTCTGTTCCGGTCGGATCAAGCGGCAGGTCGAAGTGCTGACGACGCCCATCGAAGTATTCACCAAGTTGCTCCACGGCCCTCGACAGCACCGGGTGATCGTCACGTGGTTCAACGTCGCCAAGCGGCACGCGCTTCGGGTTGTCGGTCGGCCAGAGCACCGCACGAACGCCTGTGTCCGACGCAATGATCGTGAGTGGCCCGACGGGGCTGTCCATCGTCGTCGAGGCAAGGGTGGTGGTGGCGGTCATGACACGTCCGTTCTACTGGTTGAGGCTGATGGTTGGGCGACGGTTGCGGTGGTGACAGCAGCGCGTGCGGCCGCATCGAGTGTTCCGAGGCTCGCCCACAAATGGTGCAGGGCGTACGAGCGCCACGGCGCCCACCGCACTGCATCGGCGGGCTCCAGGTCGAGTGCTCGAAGTGCGTTTACTGCGACCAGGTCGGTTCCAAGGAACACATCCGGATGGCCGAGTCCACGCATCACGACGTAGTCGGCGGTCCACGGACCGATGCCCTTCAATTCGAGTAATCGGGCACGAGCCTCGACATGATCGACACCAGCATCGAGGACGAGCGCACCGTCGGCAGCCGCCGCGGCAACGCGTCGAACGGTGTCACGGCGGGCCGTGGGCATGGCAAAAAGATCATCGGAGGCGTCGGCGAGCTGTTCGGCGGTTGGGAAGGCATGTGTCAGCGTGGTCGTGCTGGCCAGTTCTGCTTCAATCGGTGTGCCCAGCGCAGCGACGAGTCGTCCCGTCACCGTGCGAGCACCGGCCAGCGACACCTGCTGACCCACGACAGCACGGATCGCCGTCTGGAACGGGTCGGCGCTGGCCGAGGCGCGCCGCCCCGGCAGTGATCGAACCAATCCTGCAAGCGTTGGATCAGCGCAGAGCGCTTCGTCGATCGCAACCGGATCGGCATCGAGGTCGAGGAGACGTCGGAGTCGTTGCACCGCGCTCGACAAGTCGGCCCAGTCGGCGAGTCGCACTCTGGCCTCGATGTGATCGTCGTG
>CAXMZV010000077.1:0-11299 GCA_964199985.1 Candidatus Ilumatobacter isfjordensis
CCCCGCTTCATGTGAGCACAAGCTCCGTCCGACAGACCATGTCCTCACACGGAACGGCGGGTTCCGTTTCATGTGAGCACAAGCTCCGTCCGACAGATCATGTCCTCACATGAAGCTGCGGGCTTGCCGCTGGGAGGTCGGGTCAGGACGGGCGGGCGAGACGGGCGAAGGCGGCGGGATTGCCGCGAATCAGTCGACGGCGGGTTGACCAGGGGGCCGCACGGAAGAGCTGCGTCATCACGCGGCTCACCTCGGACGGCGGGGCGTCGGCGCGCATGTAGGCCGACCAGATAGGCAGCGGCAGGTCGAAGAAAGCGCCGAAGAATTCACGGACGGCGGCGCCGTCGAGCTTGCCCAGCATGTCGAGGCCGTAGTCGTGCAGCAGCCGCGTGCGACGCTGCGCGACCGGCCACACGGCGTTCCACACGGCGAGCGAGTCGGCAACATGTGTGCCGGGACGGGCGCGGAGTGAGTCGGCGATTGCCGCTGCAACCGCTGGCGCCATTTGCATCGAGTGGACAACGGAGTAGCCCGACGTCGGGTTGACGTAGCCCGCTGCTGCGCCGAAGGCGACGACTGACTGATCTCGACGCGGACGCGAGGCGCCCATCGGGATGCGGACGTACTCGGTGCGCACTGCGCGATCAAGCATGGCGTCCGGTTCGAGGTGGAGGCGCGCCGCAAGGAGGGGCACGAGCGCTACTGGTTCCACGGCAGGTCGGGCGGCGAGCACTGTTTCTTCCACGAGCCAACCATCGCCGACCGGCAGGCTGTACGCGAATGTTGCAGCCGCACGCCCGCGACGCTGTGCTGCGGGTGTTCGCGGGGGCTCGCGGAAGTCCATCAGCGTCGGCCGACCAAGGTCGCCGGCCGGCCGTTCGGGGAGCACGACCCCGAAGGCGGTTTGCCAGAACGGCAGATCGTCCCCGTGGGTTCGGTCGGCAAAGGCCGCGGGCCAACCAGTCGCCTCGATGACGAGGCGAGCGGTGAGCTCCTCGCCGGTCGCGAGGATGAGCCGGTGGCGATCGCTCTCGGACGAGATGCTGAGCACTCGCCCCGCAATGGTCGGCACGTCGCGGCGAAGTGTCGATCGCAGTACCGAGTTGTCGAGGAGCGTGTACGGCCGGTGCAGTTCGTGGCACCGGTCGGTCCAGGCGCACACGTCGAGGGGTGCGCCGGCGGTGACGTCGGCGTCGTGCAGGATCGAGGCTCGGTCTACTTCGTCGACCCACGCCCCGTAGGTCGCCGTCCAATCCGCGTCGTCACCGACGAGGGCGACATCGAGGTCGCGTTCGACGCAGGCTCGCGCGAGCGCGCTGCCTGCTGGTCCGTCGCCGATGATGACGACGTCGTGAAAGCGATCCGCGCTGTGCGCGGATGTCGAAGTCACGGGTGGCCGGGTGTGGCCGATTCGAGTTCGGCCATCCGGCGGAACTGCTCGACGACGTCGGGCGTGATGTGCTTCGGGTCGAGCGACCGGTAGACGGTGTCGACGTTCACTGCGATGCGTCCGAACTCGCCCCAGCTGCTGAATCGTTCGTCGGCTGCGAGGACGGCACCGATGTCTCGGGCCGCGTCGAAGGCGTCGATGCCTGCAGCTTGCCTGCCCGCTGCCTCGGTGTCGACAAAGGCGAGGTAGTCGCGGACCTCACGCACGCCCGCTTTGTCGGTGAGTGGGCCGTGGCCCGGCACCACGGTGTCAACGTCCATCTCGAGCACGAGGTCACATGCGGCGACCCAGTTGCTGAGCGGGCCGGCCCACACGATGGGGGTGCCGCCGATGAAGAGGATGTCGCCGGTGTAGACCGTCTTGGCGTCGGGGACGTGCACCAGGACATCACCGTCGGTGTGCGCCGGGCCAACCTCGATCAGATCGACACGGCGGCCACCGACATCGAGCACATGACGGCCGGTGAAAGTGGTCGTGGGCAGTTCGAGTTCGATGCCGTCGAAGTCGAACTCGCCGAAGAAACTGCGGAACAGGTCACCGACGTCGCCGGGTGCCTGATTGAGGGCGTGGAGCATCGAGGGCGGAGTGTGCGGCATCTCCTCGGCACAGGCCTTCGACGCCACGATGTCGACCTCGGCCCAGCGGGTGCGCACTTCGCTGTTGCCGTAGCAGTGGTCACCGTTGGCGTGCGTGTTGACCAGTGAGTCGACGGGCGCTGCGGCAGTGTGCGCGGCCATTGCGTCGAGCATGGTGCGCGTGAGATTGAGATCGAAGAGGGTGTCGACGAGCAGCGATTGCCCGTCGCCGACGACGAGACCAGCGTTGCTCCAGCCCCAGCTGCCGTCGGGTTGCAGATATGCGAAGCACTGATCGCCGAGTTCGTGCAGGCCGAGACTGAAGTCCGAAGTCATGCAGGCATTGTTTCACGCAGGCAGAAGCGTTCTGCTGCCATGGTCACAGGCAGGTGTGTGTTCGCATCGGGAATGTGGGGGAAGATCGATGCGTCGCAGACCGTCAGCCCCTCGTAGCCAACGACCCTGAAGTGATTGTCCACGACGACGCCCATCGCGCAGCTGCTCGATGCGTGGACGTAGTCGCCGGCCCGACTGCGGAGCCAAGTCAGGAGGGTGGTGTCATCGGCCAGGGCGTCGGCCGTGGTTCCGTGCTCGTCGATGTAGACCGTTTCGACGATGTCCGTGAACGACGGTTGCGACAGGACCTCGAGCGCGAGCCGGACCGCGGTACCGAGTGCTGCGAGGTCGTCGTTGTCGCTCAAGAGTGCGAAGTCGACGAGCGGCTGTCCATCGCGGTCGATGGTGACCGTGCCCTCGGCGCCTGACGGAGTCATCAGCGCGGGCATCAGCAGTGCGAGCCGTTCGGCGCCGGGCTGCCGACCGAGGTGGTTCATCGGGAGGAGCTGCACGAGATCGGTGCCGATGTGCTGGTGCAGGAGCGTGCCGATGACGAGGCCCCCACGATTGTTGTCGACGCCCTCGCGCAGGAGCAGCGTCAGCGGAGCTGCCGGATGGTCTTGCAGCCCCTGGCCGATGGCGGGCGTGTCGAGCCCGGAGCGGAGCAGCAGTGCGGGCGTGTGGATCGCACCGGCCGCGACCACAACGTGGTCGGCCTCGATCGAGGTGCCGTCGACGAGGTGGACCCCGGTGACTCCGCGGTCTGAGACGCGGAGGCGCTCGACCGCTGTGTTCGGCCGCACGGTGAGGTTGGGCCGATCGAGCACCGGCCAAAGGTAGGCCTCTGCCGAGGTGACGCGGCGGCCCGCTTTGCGAGTCAGGAGCGCTCGTTCAGTTCTCGGTGTTGCCGCAAGGAGCGCTCGATCGATGACGCCGAGTTCCTCATCTGCGGCCGCCTCGGCTGGAATCTGCACTCGCTCCCACGCTGCGTCAACGTCATGCCATCCCCAGTCTCGGTACCGCTGTTCACTGCCGCGCAGGGCCACCATGGCATTGACCGCGCTCGACCCGCCGAGGCCTCGACCTCTGGGGTACGGGCTCGGTTCGGCTCCGGTGGTTCGCGTTGCGAGCAGATCGGAGTGGGTCCGGCCCGGCTCGTTCAGGGCCTCGAGGAAGTTGGGCCCGTCGATCGCTGCGGGAATCGCACCAGGCGCGAGGTCGGGGCCATCGTCGAGGAGCGTGACGTGACGGGCGGGGTCGGCGGAGAGCCGATTGGCCAGCACACATCCAGCTGAACCTGCACCGACGACGAGCCAGTGTTGGGAAGTCGGAGATGAGGTCATGGCGTTCGGAGGCGCGACGGTCAGTCGTCGCTGCGTTGGCGGTTGGTGGCTGGGGGAAGGCCGGCGAGGTGGGCCGAGTCGTTGTACCTGACGAGGCGCCACTTCGGATCGGTGGCTGGTTCGGTCGGGCTCGGCGAGGGAACGAACTCGGTGAGCGACGCGTTCGAGGTCCAGAGATCGAAGGCGCCCGTCGGCGCCGTGCGGAGCAGTTGGCGGAAGACCGCGTCGACCACGCCACCGTGGCAGGAGACGGCGATCGTCCGCCCGACGTGCGTCGCGAGTGTCTTCGACAGGGTCGATCCGACCCGGAGATGGAACTGGGCAATGGTCTCGCCGCCGCCCGGGAAGACCTCGTGATGGGGGTCGCCGCCCCAGTTCGGCGATCCGAACTTGTCGACGTAGGCCGCGAACGTCATGCCATCGAGTTCGGGGCCGGGGTCGTGTTCACCGAATCCGGGATCGATCAGGAGGTCGGCGCCTGCGATGGCGGGGCCGATGATCTGGGCAGTCTCGATTGCCCTGTCGAACTGGCTACTGATCAACACTGCGTCGTTGAGTTCGTGGGTGTCGGCGAGCCGGTCATGGAGCCGTGTTGCTTGCTGTCGTCCCAGGTCGGAGAGGCCGCTGCAGGTGCGGTGGCCGCCGATGATGCGGTCGACGGTGACCTGCGACTCTCCGTGCCTGATCAGCACCACCCGGGTCACTCCGTCTGCCATCCCCACATCATCGCAGTGATCGCCTCCAACGCCGCGCCTCGCCTATTCGTGTGAGGACAAACGCCGTCGGACAGACCATGTGCTCACACGAAGCCCGCGCGAGCGCTGCATGTGAGGACAAGCGGCGTCGGACGGACCATGTGCTCACACGAAGAAACGTGGGCGGGTTGGCGGCCACAAACCTTTTGTACAAATTTCACTGGTGTCGTATGGGGTTCCCTACAGTCGCGCCAGTGGCCCCCAGGCACCGTCTGACTCTCCGTCCCATCGAGGCAGATCCGCGCGCCGCGGCAATCGAGCAAGGATCGAGTGACCTCGGTTTTGGCAACATCGGTGCGGTCGCCATTGCCGACATCGTGTTCATCGACGGCGAGCTCGATCCGGCCCAACTTGATCGGCTGCACAGCGTGCTCGTCGACCCGCTGTTGCAGCGCGGGAACTGGGAACTGCCGAGCAGCCACGCGGTTGAAATCACCCTGCAACCGGGTGTCACCGACAGCGGGGCCGATGCGGTGCTGCACGCCTGCGACACGCTGGGAATCGACATCGATGCGGCTGCGACCGGCCTGCGCATTCGCTTCGACGATGATCTCGCCGATGAGGTCGCCGATGAGGTCATCGCTCGCGTCGTGGCCAACCCGATCATCGAACGATGGTCGTGGGGAACGATCGAGCCGGCACACCCTGGCGGCGAGGACGCACCTGCCGCGGCCACGGTCATTCCGATCCGTGGAGCGGACGAGGCGCGACTGGCGGAAATCAACGTGGAGCGGGCGCTGTATCTCGATCCCGAAGAGATGGTCGTCATTCGTGATCATTTCACTGGGTTGGATCGCGATCCGACTGACCTGGAATTGGAGACGTTGGGCCAGACGTGGAGCGAGCACTGTTCCCACAAGACCTTCCGTGCTGCGATCGACGCGACGGGCGGCCCTGAGGGTGGCGAGCAGGTCATCGAGCCGTTGATGCGGCAGCTGCGTACCTGCACCGAGACCATCGATGCGCCGTTCGTGAGGTCGGCGTTCGTCGGCAATGCCGGCATCGTCGAGTTCCAGAAGGGCATCACCATTGCGCTGAAGGCCGAGACGCACAATCATCCGTCTGCGGTCGAGCCATTCGGCGGGGCCAACACTGGTGTCGGCGGCGTGATTCGCGATGTTCTCGGTATTGCGCACAAGCCGATTGCGGTCACCGACATCTTGTGTTTCGGTCCGGCCGACCTGCCGCTGAGCGAGTTGCCGGACGGGTCGCTGCATCCCCGCCGAATTCGTGAGGGCGTGATCGACGGCGTTGCCGACTACGGCAACAAGATCGGGCTGCCCACCGTGGCTGGCGCCATCTTGTACGACCCGGCCTACACGACCAATCCCCTGGTGTTCGCTGGTTGCATCGGCACGTCGCCGGCGCGGCCGCTCCACGAGGGTCCCTATGCCGGCGATCGGGTGCTGGTGCTCGGTGGCGCAACCGGACGCGACGGCATTCGAGGCGCGACGTTCTCGTCGGCGACAATGGATGCGAGTACGGGCGAGGTCGCAGGCGCAAGTGTGCAGATCGGCGATCCGATCGTCGAGAAGCTGTTGATCGACGTACTGGTCGGTGCTGAGGACTTGTATTCCTCGATCACCGACTGCGGCGCCGGCGGACTGTCGTCGGCCGTGGGCGAGATGGCCGAGGGCATCGGTGCCGACGTGGAGTTGGACCTCGTCCCGCGGAAGTATCCCGGCCTCGAGCCCTGGGAAGTGTGGCTGAGCGAGGCGCAGGAGCGCATGGTCATCTCGGTGCCATCGCGGAATGTGAGCGCCATCGTCAACCGCTGCAAGCGTGTGGGTGTTGGCGTGGCCGACATCGGAGCGTTCACCGGTGACGGCGTGCTGACGGTGCGATCGGGCGGCACACCGGTGGCCGAGATCGATACGGCGTTCCTCCACGATGGTCGTCCGCAACGGCGGATGGACGCCGTGCTGCCGGACCCCGATCGATCTGCGCCGTCAGGCCGGAAGGTGGCCGATCCGCGAGCTGCGCTGATGGCGTTGATGTCGCACCCCAACATCGCCAGCAAGGCCGGCACCATTCATCGCTACGACCACGAGATTCTGGGGTCGACTGTGGTGCGCCCGCTCATCGGCGCAGCCGGCGATGGTCCTGCTGATGGTGTCGTCCTGGCGGAACCGCTGGCCGAGCACGGCATCGCCATCGGTATCGGTGTGAATCCGTGGTATGGCCTGCACGACCCCGAGGCCATGGCCTACGCGGTGGTCGATGAGGCGATTCGCAACGTGGTCGCCGTGGGCGCCGACCCTGACAGGGTGGCGCTGCTCGACAACTTCTCGTGGGGCGACCCGCGTCGTCCGACCACACTTGGCGAGTTGGTCGCGGCGGTTGAGGGATGTTGTGCGGCGGCCTACATGTACAACGCTCCGTTCGTGTCGGGCAAGGACAGCTTGAACAATGAGTACGTCGGCAATGACGGCGAGCGCCATGCGGTGCCGCCGACGCTGGTGATCACTGCGGTCGCACATGTGCCCGACGCCGATCGGTGCGTCACGCCTGACCTCGCCGAGGCCGGCAACGTGCTGATGCTGCTGGGTTCGACTGACTCCGAGTTCGCCGGCTCACACCTCGACAAGGTGTTGGGCGCTCCCCTGGCGGCTGGCGTTGCTCCGGCGCCGGACCCCGACGCTCCCAAGCGGTACCGCCTCCTCCATGCTGCAATGCAGGCTGGGTTGGTTGCAGCGTGCCACGACGTGAGTGAGGGCGGACTTGCCGTGGCGCTCGCCGAGATGTGCTTGGCCGGCCGGCTCGGCGCCACCATCGACGTGTTTCCGCACGACGATCTGTCGACGTCGCTGTTCAGCGAGTCGTTGGGCCGCTTGGTGGTCGAAATCGAGCCGCGCAGCGTTGCGGCGTTCAGGCGCATCATGGACGACGCGTGTCTGCAGATCGGTGAGGTGAGCGAGTCAGGAATGTTGTCACTGCCGGGAGTCGAACCAATCTTGGTGTCCGATCTGGCTGACGCCTTCAACCAGGAGGCCTATGCCACCCACGACGGAATCGAGGCAGCGTCATGAGCCAGGTTCCCGCCGTTGTCATCGCCGGGCCCGGCACCAACCGTGATGGTGACGTACGCCAGGCACTCGCGTTGGCAGGTGCCAACGCGAAGATCGTGCTGGCGAGCGAGTTGGTCGAGCGACCGCGGCTGCTGGGCGACTACCGGTTGGCCGTCGTCGCCGGCGGGTTCAGCTACGCCGATTCGTTGGGTGCTGGTCGCATGCTGGCGCTCGACTTGATGATGGGGTTGGGCGACGAACTCCGCAACTTCGTCGCGCAGGGCAGGCCACTCATCGGCATCTGCAACGGATTCCAGGTGCTGACGCGGACCAAGCTGTTGCCGGGCGCTCTGGGGCACAACGCGCAGGGCCGTTTCGACTGTCGGTGGGTCGTGTTGGAGACCGAGGTCAAGAGCAAGTCGGTGTGGACGTCGGGGATCGAGGATCCAATCCACTGTCCGATTGCCCACGGCGAGGGCCGGTACGTGCATCCCGACCCCGATTCGCTCGCAGCGGCTGGGCAGGTTGCGCTGCGATATCGCAGCACCAATCCCAACGGCTCGGTGGCCGACATCGCTGGAGTGTGCGATTCGAGCGGTGTGGTGCTCGGCCTGATGCCTCACCCCGAGAATCACATCGTGGCGCGACAACATCCGCACCACGGACGGAGTACCGCCGTGAAGACGCGGGGTGCTGGTGCGCCATCCAGCCTTGGTCTGCGACTGTTCGAGAACGGCGTGCGACACGCCAAGGGACTCTGAGCACGTGACACTCCCCGAGCCGTTCGACAGCATCGAGTTGCCACTCGACGACCGCCGGCTCGGCAAGGTTCGCGTCTCGTACGCCTTCGGCCCAGGGCAGCGGCTGTTCGTCACCACTGACCGGTTGTCGGCCTTCGATCGGATCATCGCACGGGTGCCCTACAAGGGCCAGGTGTTGAACCAGTTGGCCGCCTGGTGGTTCGAGCAGACCGCCGACATCGTGCCGAACCACCTCGTGTCGCTTCCCGACCCGAACGTGCTGATCGCACGCGAGGCCGCTCCGCTCACCGTCGAGGTCGTCGTCCGTGGGCACATCACTGGAGTGACCGACACCGCGTTGTGGACACAGTACGCGGCGGGCGCACGGAGCATTTACGGCCATCAGTTCCCCGACGGTTTGACGAAGAACACGGCGTTGCCGGAGCCCATCATCACGCCCACCACCAAGGGTGATTTCGGCGAGCACGATGTGCCGTTGGCCATCCAGGATGTCGTTGCTGACGGCCACGTCGATCGCTATGTGTGGGATCAGGTTGCTGCCGCTGCGCTGGCCTTGTTCGAACGCGGTCGCGAACGAGCTGCGGCGGGCGGATTGATTCTTGCCGATACGAAGTACGAGTTCGGCCTCGATGCGGACGGCGCGGTGATGCTGATCGACGAGATGCACACACCTGACTCGTCGCGCTATTGGGTCGCCGAGAGTTATGAGGAGCTGTTGGCTGCTGGCCAGGAACCGCAGAGCCTCGACAAAGAAGTCGTCCGCCGGGCATTGGCAGACGTCGGCTACACCGGCGAGGGCGACGTCCCCGAACTACCGGCAGAGGTGTGGGAGCAGACGAGCGCCCGCTACATCGAAACCTACGAGCGCCTCACTGGGCTCACCTTCGAACGGGGCACGTACCCCGCCGAGCAACGCATCATCGACACAGTCAGCGCACTGGAGATTCCCGCATGAGCACAACATCCAACCCATCCGTCTGCGCACCCGCCACACTTCACGGACGACACCTCTTGGGTACGCAAACGACTGAAACGCCGGCGAGTATCAGCGACAAGCCACGCGATGAGTGTGGTGTTCTCGGTCTGTCGACGCCGCACGGCGAGGGAGTTGCGCAGTTGGCGTTCTTTGGGCTGTTCGCGTTGCAGCATCGGGGCCAGGAGGCCGCCGGCATTGCAGTGAGCGATGGCAAACGGACGCGGTTACACAAAGAGGCGGGCTTGGTCTCCACGGTGTTCACGCCCGAGGCGCTGGCGCCTTTGACCGGCTATCACGCCATCGGGCACACTCGCTACAGCACGACCGGGTCGAATGCCGAGCGCAACATCCAGCCCTTCCTGGTCGAGACCATGCACGGGCCACTTTCGGTGGCGCACAACGGCAACCTGGTCAATGCAACGGCGTTGCGTGACGAGTTGCTGAACAAGGGGTTCGGGCTCACGGCCACGAGCGACACCGAGGTGTTCACGCTCATGCTCGCCGCCGCTGGTGGGCAGACTTGGCAGGAGCGAATCGAGCGGACGTTGCCTGCCTGGAAGGGCGCGTACTCACTCGTGATCTTGGCGGCGGACCAGGTCATCGCAGTGCGTGACCCGTGGGGGTTCCGTCCGCTGAGCGTGGGACGTTTGCCGCACGGTGGCCACGCCGTTGCCAGCGAGACCTGCGCGCTCTCGACGCTGGGCTGTGTCGACGTCGACGAGGTCAAGCCTGGCGAGATGGTCACGCTGCGCGGCAGCGAGATCGAGCGGACCCAGGTGCTCGCCCCACAACCCAAGGGTGCGCGATGCACCTTCGAGTTCGTGTACTTCTCCCGGCCCGACTCTGTGTGGGACGGCAAGAGTGTGCATCACGCTCGCCAGCGGCTGGGAATCGAATTGGCCAAGGAATCAATGGTCGACGCCGACGTCGTCATTCCCGTGCCCGACTCATCGATTCCCGCCGCCATTGGCTTCGCACGAGAGAGCGGACTGCCGTTCAACGACGGGCTGATCAAGAACCGGTACATCGGCCGCACATTCATCGAGCCCACGCAGGACATCCGTGAGCGCGGCGTTGCGCTGAAGTTCAACGCGTTGAGCGAAAACCTCGAGGGCAAGCGGGTGATCATGATCGACGACTCGCTCGTGCGTGGCACGACTGCTGGGCCGTTGGTGAAGCTGGTCCGCGACGCCGGGGCGAGCGAAGTGCACATGCGCATCACGTGTCCACCGATCACACATGCCTGCCACTTCGGGGTCGACATGGGCCACGACGACGACCTGATGGCGGCACGGTTGTCGGTCGCCGAGATGCAGGAACACATCGGTGCCGACAGCTTGGCGTTCCTCTCCCTCGAGGGGATGATGCAGGCAATTAACGACACCGAGTCCGGCGAGGGGTACTGCAATGCGTGCTTCACGGGTGACTACCCGCTCGCCGTTCGCGACGCACAGGCCAAGCTGGCGTTCGAGGGCGTGATCGCCTGATGCGGGTGTTGGTGGTAGGCGGCGGCGGCCGCGAGCAGGCGATTGCCTGGGCGTGTCGACAGCACGGGCACGACGTCCGGTTGGCGTCGGGTCTCGACGACGCCAGTACGAACGACACCGACCTGGTGATTCCCGGTCCGGAAGCCGCGCTCGTTGCTGGCACGACTGATCTCGCAACTGAGCGGGGCATTCCGTCGTTCGGGCCGACCGCCGACCTCGCGCAGTTGGAAGCGTCGAAGGGCTTCGCCCGCGACCTGGCGACTGAGCTGGGTATTCCTGGCCCTTCGTTCGCACGGTTCGAGGGCAGCGACCGTGAACAGGCCGCGTTCGCCTGGTGGGCCGAGTTGGGTACACCTGTTGTCGTCAAGCTCGACGGACTGGCTGCCGGCAAGGGTGTCGCTGTTCCCGACAGTGATGCCGAGACGCGCAAGGCCATTGCCGATGCTGCGTCCACCGGTCCATTCCTCTTGGAGGAGCGGTTACGCGGACCCGAGTGCTCATTGCTTGCATTGTGTGATGGCACGACTGCCGTTGCACTGCCGTTGGCGCAGGATCACAAGCGGATCGGCGAGGGCGACACCGGGCCGAACACGGGTGGCATGGGCGCG
>CAXMZV010000078.1:0-11290 GCA_964199985.1 Candidatus Ilumatobacter isfjordensis
CCTGGAAGAGCAATCGGCCGTCGGGCACGTCGAGCAGGAAGACCAACGCTCCCCCGTCGCCGCGGTCGCTGTGACCGACCATCGAGTGCATCATGTGCTCGATCGCGGCGGGAGCGAGTTCGGTGCCCAAGTACTCCATGAGCTTGGCCATCCGCTCCTGCTGTTCCTGATGAGTCACCCCGAGGTCCCCGATGCACACCTCGTCGGGCTGGCCCATCTGGCCGTGCGACCAGACACAGCTGTGCTGACTCGGGAACACCGACACTCTTGCCGTGCCGTGAGCGCCCTCCAGCTCGATCGTCTCACCACCGGCAACCGGAATCATCCGATCGACGGGCACACCCGCTGCTTCCATCACGCGCAGCGTTTCGTAGCTGCCGATCAGGGTGGCATGGGTGTTTGCCATCACCTGTTCGGCACCGAAGAGATGATCGAAGTGCGAGTGGCCGACGATGACGTAGTCGCAGTGTTCGATGTCGGCGGCACCGATTGCGGGCGACGGCCCGGCAGCGTTTGCCGCACGGTCGATGTAGGCGTCGAGCAGGATGTGCAGGCCAGCAGTGCGGAGGCCGAATGTTGCACATCCGTACCAGTCGAGGGTGGTGTCGGTCATCGCCAAACGGTAGCCAGCAGGATGCGGACAACGTGGTGCCAGGCACCAAGTGGTCGTCAGCGGGTGTAGGTCTCGGTGGTGATCTCGCCCGTCGGGCTCGTGAACTCGAACGCCACCGTCGTGTCGGTCACGGTGTAGTTCACCGAGCCGACTTGACCGTCGAGCGTGTACTCGAGTCGGTACGAGCCGTCACCGAAGTCGTCGAACGCCGTGATCGTCGCTCCGGCAAGCGGCTCACCAGCAGGTCGGAAGCTGGGGGTGGCCGGTTGCGGATCGACCTGGTCGGAGACCGACACCACGCCGACCAGGCCACCGTTGATGTAGGGGTAGCTCGTGGTGCCGTGGTAGTGGTATACGCCATCGGATCCGATGTGGCCGTTGTACTCATCGAGCGGTTCGAGCACGCTGCCGTCCGGTTCGACCGAGCCGTAGATCGCGAACCCGTCGAGGGCTGGGCAACCGGGAACTGCTGCTGCCAGCTGGTGATGCCAACCATCATCTGGTGGGTCGGCAAACCGTTGCTCTCGATCAACCACACGTCGCCGGGAATGAACGCCTGCACCGTGTCGGCGAACGCCTCGAAACCGGCCAGCGTCTCACCACTGGCGACCGTCTCGGTCGTTGTTCTGCCGGTTCCGACTGTGTCGGCCGTCGCGGTGGATTCACCGCTCGCAGCGGAGTTGGAGTCGCTCGATCCGCAAGCTGCGAGCAGCATCGCGCCCAGTCCGACTGCTCCCGACCGCAACAGCGTGCGTCGATCGAACACGGGTCCAACGTGCGGGTGCTCATGATGCGGGTGATGGTTGGGATGGACGTGGTCTGCGCCGACGGGGTCCTGCATGTGAAAGATCCTCCTGGTCGAAGTTGAAGAAAGTGACAAGGAAGACCGAAGCCGCGCAAAGCCTTCGATCGTTGACAACCTGCGGCAATCACCATCAGACTCGAGCAATGACCACCGCCGCACTGAGCAAGCAGTACAAGACCGTCAACGGCAAGCAGATGGCGTACCACGACACCGGAGTCGGCGACGCCGTGGTGTTCCTGCACGGCAACCCGACGTCGTCGTACCTGTGGCGCAACATCATCCCGCACGTGTCAGCGCACGCCCGCTGCATCGCACCCGACCTGATCGGCCAAGGCGACTCCGACAAGCTCGACAACTCCGGACCCGACTCCTACACCTTCGTCGAGCACCGGGAGTACCTCGATGGGCTGCTCGATCAGCTCGACCTGGGCGACAGGGTCACTCTCGTCATCCACGACTGGGGTTCGGCCCTCGGATTCGACTGGGCCAACCGCCACCGCGACCGCGTCGCTGGCATTTGCTACATGGAGGCGATTGTTCGTCCGGTGAGCTGGGAGGACTGGCCCGAAGGAGCAACCGACATCTTCAAGGCGATGCGCTCCGAAGCGGGCGAGGAAATGGTCCTGGCCAAGAATCTGTTCGTCGAGGCGATCCTGCCCGCATCGATCATCCGCAAGCTCAGCGACGAGGAGATGAACGAATACCGTCGTCCGTTCGTCAATGCTGGTGAAGACCGTCGTCCGACACTGACCTGGCCGCGCCAGATTCCACTCGGTGGTGAGCCAGCCGACGTCGTCGAGATCGTGCAGTCCTACGCGGATTGGCTCTCAAGATCCGACGTCCCGAAGCTGTTCGTCAATGCCGACCCCGGCACCATCCTCACCGGCGCGCAGCGCGAGTTCGCCCGCACCTGGCCGAACCAGACCGAAGTGACCGTCGCCGGCTCACACTTCATCCAGGAAGACAGTGCCGACGAGATCGGCGAAGCACTCGCTGGCTGGCTCCCGACGAGGTCATGACAACACCACGAGGTCACTGACCCCGAAGGGATCTCACCCCTCGTTCTGACGAGCAGACCGTCCGGTGATGAGGCGGGCGACGCGCTGACCCGTCAGGTACTGCCACCCCCAACTCAATATTGCGCTGACCTTCGAGCGGAAGTCGATGAGGGTCATGATGTGCACCGCCCACCAGATGAGCCATGCGAAGTAGCCACCGAATTGGAGCTTCGGTCCGAGATAAGCGACGGCTTTCGACCGTCCGATCGTGGCCATCGAGCCCTTGTCCTTGTAGCCGAAGGTCGGCCGCTCTGTTCCCGAGATATCGGACTCGATGCAGCGAGCCACGTGCTGGCCGCCCTGTGTTGCGGCGGGAGCCACGCCCGGAACGATCTCATTCTCCGACGTCACCGCGGCCAAGTCCCCGATCACGAAGACGTGGTCATGGCCGTCAACGCTGAGGTCCGACCGCACTGGCACGCGGCCCGCACGGTCAGCATCGTCGGTGACTGATTGACCCAGCGGTGACGCCGCAACTCCGGCGCCCCACAGCACGGTCGCTGCCGGGATCGTGCCTGATTCGGTCGCTACGCCGTCGACGTCGATGTTCGTGACCGGCGTCGACGTCTGCACTTCGACACCCAGCTTGACAAGTTGCCGTTCTGCGGAGGCCGACAACTTCTCGGTGAACGCGCCGAGCACCCGTGGGCCTGCCTCGATGAGGACGACCCGACTCGATGTGGTGTCGATCGATCGGAAGTCGTCGCGCAGCGCCTTCGTCGCGATCTCCTTCACCGCCCCTGCGAGTTCGACGCCGGTCGGACCAGCGCCCACGACGACGAATGTCATCAACCGCTTCCGGTCGATGGGATCCGAGGTCGACTCGGCGCGTTCGAAGGCGATGAGGATACGGCGTCGAATGTCGAGCGCATCGTCGATCGACTTGAGGCCGGAGGCGAATTCAGCCCAGTCGTCGTTCCCGAAGTACGAATGGGTCGCCCCCGTCGCAAGCACGAGGTAGTCGTACCCAATTGAGTCGTCCGGTGTGGTCACGCTCTGAGCGGCAAGATCGACGCCCACCACCTCGTCGAGCAACACCCGGACATTCGATTGCTTGCGCACGATGTGCCGAATCGGCTGGGCAATGTCGGACGGATTCAAGCCAGCACTTGCAACTTGGTAGAGCAACGGCTGGAAGGTGTGATGATTCTCTCGATCGATGACCGTGATGTCGACGTCCGAGTCAGCGAGCGCCTTCGTTGCCGCCAACCCACCAAACCCACAGCCGACGATCACGACATGCGGCCGGCCGCCGGTTGGGTTCGTCATGAACGCCATTCTGTCGCGTGAGGCTCCGACTCCGACTCCGGCGACCTCTCCGTTATGTGGTGGACTTCGACGAAGTACATCGACCTCACAACGATTCGAACGACGCACATGACCAACCTGTATTCGACACTGTCCGAGCGGTTTGAGACGCGCCTCGACTCGACGTTCCTCCGCGTGCCGGGTAGACCGTCGCTCACCTACCGAGATGTCGACCACCGCTCGGCATGCATGGCGTCCGCCATGCGCCAGCTCGGTGTGGAGGTTGGCGATCGGGTGATGGTGCAGGTCGAGAAGTCGACCGACAACGTTGCGTTGTATCTCGCCTGCCTGCGGATCGGTGCCGTGTTCCTTCCGTTGAACACGGCGTATACGCCCGGCGAGGTCGGCTACTTCCTGGACGATGCCTCCCCCGCGCTGGCCATCACTCGACCCGGAACACTCGATGACCTTGCAGTCGCCGTCGCGCATCTCGGGAAGGACGGTGATGGCTCGTTCGCCACGGCTGCGGACCACGCGGCCAGACTGGACGAGATTGTCGAGCGGGGCCCCGACGATCTTGCCGCGATGCTGTACACGTCCGGCACGACGGGGCGTTCGAAGGGCGCCATGCTCACCCACGCCAACCTCGAATCGAATGCGTTGGCGCTGTACGACATCTGGGGATTCGGGCCCGATGACGTGTTGCTCCACACGCTGCCAATCTTCCACGTGCACGGGCTGTTCGTTGCGCTGCACTGCGCCATGCTGGGAGGCAACGAGGTGATCTTCCTCCCGAACTTCGAGGTCGGCGGCGTCGTCGACAACCTGCCCGACGCCACGGTCATGATGGCCGTGCCGACGCAGTACACCCGCCTCCTGGGCGACAACCGGTTCAACGCTGCGGCGTGCGCCTCGGTTCGACTCTTCACCTCCGGTTCCGCGCCGATGACCGAAGCCGTACACGTCGAGTTCGCCGAACGCACCGGTCTGCAGATCCTCGAGCGGTACGGCATGACTGAGGCCGGAATGATCACGTCGAACCCATACGACGGTGACCGCGTCCCTGGCACCGTCGGCTTCCCGCTGCCCGACGTTGAGCTGCGGGTGAGCGACGACACTGGCGAACCGGTCTCGACCGGCGCGACCGGCGTCGTCGAGATCCGCTCCCCCGGTCTCTTCGCTGGCTACTGGCAGATGCCGGAGAAGACCGCATCCGAGCACCGGGCTGGCGGATGGTTCATCACGGGCGACGTCGGTTCGGTCGACGCCGACGGCCGGCTCACGCTCGAGGGCCGATCGAGCGACATGATCATCAGCGGCGGGTACAACGTCTATCCGAAGGAAGTCGAGATGGTCCTCGACGAAGTTCCGGGAGTGCTCGAGACCGGGGTGATCGGGGTCCCGCACCCCGACTTCGGCGAAGCAGTGGTCGCTGTGGTCGTGCGCGACGCAACGGTTGAGGTCAGTGATGAATCACTCGCTGCGTCACTTGATGGTGTGCTCGCTCGGTTCAAACATCCCAAGACCTACATCGCCGCCGACGAACTCCCGCGCAACGCCATGTCGAAGGTGCAGAAAGCGGCGCTCCGTACCGAGCACGCCGACCTCTTCACATCCTGAACACCCACAGCCCGACCCACGCAAACGCCAAGGTCCGTTAACTCACGACGCTTGACTGCCGATCGCGACGGCCGTCTTGCCTCGGACGGTGCCCGCCTCGATTGCTCGGATCGCGTCCGGCGTTTCGACAAGTTCCGCCCGCTGCCCAATCGCCGGGACGACGTCTCCAGCAGTGAGCATGTCGACGAGCGGATCGATGTACTCCCGACTTTCGCTGCTGATGAAGAACGTCATGCGTTGCTTGACGAACATCGACAGCAGGACGGCGCGGAGGTTGCGTCCGATCCCTCCAGTCCATCGCCCGCCGTCTTCGCCTCCCACGATGACATGCGTGCCGCGCTCGGTGAGCACCCGTCGGAGTTTCGACAGCGGAGTACGTCCGCCGATGTCGATGATGAGGTCGAAGCGCTCGTCGAGGTCGCCGATGTCGGTGTTGCCGTAGTCGATGACGTGATCAGCTCCCAACGATGCGACGAAGTCGAGCTTCGATGCGGATGCGACTCCGGTGACGGTGGCGCCGAGGGTCTTGGCGATCTGGACGGCGAAGGATCCAACACCGCCGGAGGCCCCAATAACGAGGACATGCTGACCGGCCTCGACACGCCCGACGGTCGTCAGCGCCTGCAGCGCCGTGATGCCCGAGATCGTGGACGATGCTGCCTGCTCGAAGCTGAGGTTCGACGGCTTGATCGCCAGTTTGTCCTTATCGGCCACCGCGTACTCGGCGAACGATCCCTTGGCAATTCCCATCACCTCGTCACCGATTGCGAACCGTTCAGCCGATGATCCGACGGCGACAACTCGGCCGGCGACGTCCATGCCGAGCACGGGGTTCTTCGGCTTGAGGACGCCGAAGCCCGCAAGCCGGATGAGATAGGGCGTGCCGGTCATCAGGTGGACGACACCACGATCGACGCCGGCAGCAACGACCTCGATGAGTACCTCCTTCTCACCGACATCGGGCAGCGCGATCTCCTCGACCGACAGGGTGTCCGCAGACCCGTACTTGCGCTGCACGACGGCGTTCATGACGGCTGGGTACGCAGGGCTCGGCGCCTCGTTGGACGTGTCGGCCACATGTTCGTCGGTCGTGGTGCTGGCGGTGGTGCTGGTGGGCATGATGATCATTCCTTTGACATCGTACTTAGTACGGATAGGTTGACGACACTACCCGTACTAAGTACGATTAGCAAGAGCACGCCCGACGAAAGAGACACGTGACACGTTCTGCAGCACCAAGCACACGACCTCGGCTCACCGCGGAGCGCGTGCTGAGCGGCGCCCTGGCCCTCGCCGACGAGATCGGCATCGACGACATGACCATTCGTCGCCTCGCTGAGGCACTGGATGTCAAACCGATGACGATCTACCACCACGTGCCGAACAAGGAAGCCATCATCGACGGCATGGTCGATCTCGTCTTCTCCGAGATCGATCAACCCGATCCCGAGCTCGACTGGAAGGCCGCCATTCGCCCCCGATGTGCCTCCGCACGGGTCGTGCTCGCTCGCCACAGGTGGGCTGCGCCCTACATGGAGTCTCGAACATCGCCGGGCGCGGCGACACTGTCCCACCACAATGCCGTGATCGGCTGTTTGCGGCGCGGGATGTCCATCGAGATGACCGCGCACGCCTTCGCCGCACTCGACGCCTACGTCTACGGGTTCGCGCTGCAGGAGGCCACCCTTCCGGCGACCGGAGGTGAGGAAATCGCCACGCTCGCCGGCGAAATGATCGAGCAGTTTCCACTGGAGGAGTATCCGCACCTGGCTGAGTTCACGATGCAGCACGTGATGCAGCCCGGCTACGACTTCACGAAGGAATTCGACTTCGGCCTCGACCTGATCCTCGATGGCTTGGAACGAGCCGCCGAGCACTGACCGGATCGTTCGGGGCAAGGTCGGGACCTCGGGCCCTATGGAGCTCGGTCTTGCAAGAGCATGATGTAGGAAGATCACATCGACAAACCGAAAGTGCGCCATGAACCATCTCGTCATCCTCGGAGCCGGCACCGCTGGCACGATGACTGCCAACAAGCTGCGCAAGCGACTGCCAACCGCCGACTGGACGATCTCCGTGGTCGACTCCCGGCATGAGCATCACTACCAGCCGGGCTACCTCTTCATCCCGTTCGGCACCTGCGAGCCCGACGACATCGTGCGGCCGAACGAACCCCTCCTCCACGACGGCATCGACTTCGTGTTCGGCGATATCGATCGCGTCGACACCGACAACAGCACCGTCGTCCTCGCGGACGGTTCCACGCTCGGCTACGACCAACTGGTCATCGCCACGGGCACACACCCGCGTCGCGACCAGACAGAGGGCCTCGACAGTGACGAGTACGGCTCGACGGTCCACGACTTCTACACGCTCGAGGGAGCAAAGGCGCTCGCCAAGAAGCTCGCCGACTGGCCGGGAGGTCGGCTCGTGACGAACATCATCGAGATGCCGATCAAGTGCCCGGTCGCTCCAATGGAGTTCATGTTCCTCGCCGACGCCTTCTTCACCGAAAAGGGAATGCGCGACAAGGTCGAACTCGTCTATGTGACTCCACTCGACGGCGCCTTCACCAAACCGGTTGCCGCGGAACACCTGGGCACGATGCTTGGACAGCGCGGCGTCACGTTGGAGACCGACTTCATGACGATGGAGGTCGACACCGCACGCAACACCCTGGTGAGCTACGACGATCGTGAAGTCCCCTACGACCTGCTCGTCACTGTGCCAATCAACATGGGCGCCGACTTCGTCGAACGCTCGGGCCTCGGCGACGAGCTGAACCACGTCGAAGTCGACAAGCACACGTTTCTCGCCGACGGGCACGAGAACGTCTTCGCCCTGGGCGACGCGGCGAATCTGCCCACGTCGAAGGCCGGTTCAGTTGCTCACTATTCCGTGGATGTGTTCGTCGACAACTTCATGGAGCACATCGCCGGGCGACCGATGACCGAACAATTCGACGGGCATGCGAACTGCTTCATCGAGTCGGGCTACGGGAAGGGCATGTTGATCGACTTCAACTACGAAGTCGAACCGCTGCCCGGCAAGTTCCCGATTCCTCGTGTCGGCCCGTTCTCGCTGCTCGAGGAGTCCACCGCGAACCACTGGGGCAAGTTGGGCTTCCAGTGGGCGTACTGGAACGTCCTACTCCCGGGTCGGCGACTGCCGCTGGCCCCGGCGATGTCGATGAAGGGCAAACGACAGCCCGACAGCGCAGCCTGACCCAACGATCCATCAAGAGAAAGCACCACCGATGACCACCACCCAGACCAGCCTCGCCGGCCACGACATCCACGTGAACGAAGAAGGCTTCATGACCGTCTACGACGAGTGGACCGACGATCTCGGTCAGGCACTCGCTGCAGCGATCGGCATCGACGAACTCACCGACGCACATTGGGAAGCAATCCGATTTCTCCGTGCCGACTTCGCCGAACAAGGCGAGACCGCCACTTTGCGACGCGTCGCCAAGATTGGTGGGATCCCCACCAAGCAACTGTTCGTGCTGTTCCCAAAGAAGCCCGCGAAGAAGATGGCCTACATCTCAGGGCTCCCCAAGCCGCACGGCTGCGTCTGAACATCACCCCTCGATACGAAACAGGAAGCACCATGACCGCAACAGAAACCACCAATGCAACGATCCCCGACTTCGGCGACGATGAATCGGATCGCAAGATCTGTTTCATCTGTTCCAAAGGCACACTCGACATGGCCTACCCGGCCCTTGTGATGGCGAACGGTGCACTCGGCGAAGGGGTGGAGACCCACCTCTTCTTCACCTTTTGGGGCATGGACATGATCACCAAGAAGACCATGGACGATCTGAAGTTCACGATCCTCGGCAACCCTGCCGCCCACATGCCGATGGGTCTGGGCGGCCTCCCCGGCATGACCGGCATGGCGACGAAGATGATGAAGAAGCAGATCGCTGGTGTCGACGTCCCCGAGGTTCCCGAATTCCTCGAGATGCTCGTCGACATGGGCGCCCACCTCTGGGCGTGCCAGATGTCCATCGACATGATGGACCTCAAGGCCGATGACCTGTTCGACGGCGTCGAAGACATCATCAACGTCAGCGAGTTCATGGAACTCTCCGACGGAGCGCAAGTCATCTTCGTCTGAGCTCGGCGAGACGGGCAGGCGCCTCGGAGAGAATTCGGGGCTCTGGCCGAACGCCTCAGATCGGTCGATCGCCCTTGACGGTGATGCGTCGCATCCGGCGCGCGTGACCCGCGTAGTCGTGGAGCGCATAGTGCTGCACGCTCCGGTTGTCCCACATCACCACCGTTCCGGGTTCCCAGTGCACACGACAGGTGAAGCGCTCACTGACGGCATGCTGGAACAGGAATTCGAGGAGTGCATCGGACTCCGCTCGATGCAAGCCGACGATACGGGTGGTGAACGCCCTATTGACGTACAGCGACTTCGCTCCGGTCTCGGGATGTGTACGCACCACCGGGTGCTCGACGCGACGGCTGGCAATGTTGGCGTTCTTCGTGGCAATTGCCTTCGACCGCGTCGACTGACCACCGGCGCCATATTGCCGATGCGCTGAGTGCTCAGCGACGAGCCCGTCGAGCAGCGACTGCATCGTGGAGCTCAACGATGCGTGGGCCGCGCGCTGGCTCGCGAACATCGTGTCCCCACCGACGGGCGGGAGGTCAACGGCGTACAGGATCGAACCGAGATCGGGTTCGTCGAGGAAAGTCACGTCGGTGTGCCAGCCACCACCGAAGTTGAAGGCATCGTCCGGCTCGGTCACGATGTCGACAATCTCCGGGTGCTCGGCATTGCCTTCAACAAACGGGTGCGTGTCGAGTTCGCCGAAGCGTCGGCCGAATTCGATCTGCTGCTCAGCGGTCAGGTCTTGATCCCGGAAGACGAGCACGTGGTGATCGACGAATGCGGCCCGCAACTCTGCAATCGTCTCCTTGCTGATCGGTCCCGAAAGATCCAGCCCCACGATCTCTGCTCCGATCACGCCCGCGATCGGTCGCACCTCGAACGCGGCGGTGGCGGGGAGCGCACTCATCGCTCTCCCCTCGCTTCGTTCCTCATTCCACCATCGTAGGTCTGTGGCGCCGTCGGAGCAGTTGCCGTGTTGCGTCCGGAAGATCACCTTCGACGTGGGCTCATCCACTGCTCCAGCGCACAGGTGGCCACCGACTGACCTTCGGCCCTTGGTGATTGAGGCTTGACCTGCGCACGATGGAATGGAGTCATCGGGACGCATGTGTGTCGGTGACGAGACAGAAGGACATCTCACCATGTACGAACGAATCGTTGTCGGAACCGATGGCTCCGAGCGAGCCCTCGATGCCGTCCGCGCTGCTGGTCGGCTCGCCGAGCTGTGCGGCCTCTCCGAAGTCCACGTCGTCAGCGCCTGCCGGTTTTACACGCTGCCGGAGATGGACCGCATTCGTGCCGGTCTCCCCCAGGAGTTCCACGATGTGGTCAACCCACACCTCGATGCCCAGGACGCCCTCAACGCTGCAGATTTGAATCTGGGCAGCGCTGTGTCGATGGTGCCGCACGATCGGAGCGGCGGTCCGGCGGATGCCATTCTGTCAGTCGCCGAGTCGGAGGGCGCCGATCTGATCGTCGTCGGTGCGAGGGGTCTTGGAGCAATGGGGCGATTCCTCCGAGGTTCGGTGTCGACCAAGGTCGCACACCACTCCCCGTGTGACGTCCTCATTGTCGAACACGACACCTGATGCCGCGGATGGGTTCGCCTGACGTCGTCGAAACCCACATCTCGACGCTGTTCTTCGCTGGCGAACGCGTCTACAAACTGGCCAAGCGAGTCGATCTTCCATTTCTCCGAACGATCGACACCAAGGAGCGGGTGCGCCTGGCGGATCGCGAGCTCGAACTCAACCGACGCTTCGCACCCGACGTGTACCTCGGCGTTGCTGATGTCATCGAAGGCGAGGAGATGGTCGA
>CAXMZV010000079.1:0-11027 GCA_964199985.1 Candidatus Ilumatobacter isfjordensis
TGGACGGAAGCTGCCAATCGTGCGCACCAATTGAAACGTTCATTTCACTACGATAGGCGGCAGCCCATCGATCGTCAACCACCCGGGGTGACGTCTGCCCGGTCGATGCTGGCTACCGTTCGGGTCGTGACCGTCGAACAGCGCCTGCAGTCGAACGGCGACGCACTCACGACGACCGAACGCAGGATTGCCGACATCGTGCTGACATCCCCACAAGTGGTGGCGTTCGGCACGGTCGCTGATGTCGCGGCTGCCGCTGATGCCGGCACCGCCACGGTGGTGCGACTCGCCACGAAGCTGGGTTACGACGGCTTCGTTGCGCTGCAGCGGTCGATCCAAAACCAGCTCTCGATGCAGTTGCTGCCGGCAGCTGAGAGGATTCGACAGCTCGGAGAGAGTGACCTCGTGGGCCGTCACACCGCCGCGGAGGAAGGAAATGTGGCGGGCACGTTGGCCGGGCTCGATGCGTCTCGACTGGATCGCGTCATCGCACTGCTCGCCGATGACAAACGCCCAATTCGCGTTCTGTCTGGTTCGTCATCGCTCGGCGTGGCACTGCAGTTCGTCCACGATGTGCTCCATCTTCGTTCCGACGTGGCGTCCTTGCACGGCAACCAGGTCGATGTACTTCAAGGACTCGCGTTCGCGCCGGACAACACCGTGGTCGTCGCGCTCGACCTCCGCCGCTACGACCGTTGGCTCGTTGAGGCCTTGAGTGTGGCCGTCGACAGCGGGTTCTCGGTCATTGCGTTGAGCGACAGCGTGTTGTCCCCGCTGGCCTCAGCAGCGACAGAATCGTTCGTGATCGAGGCGGCGTCAGCCGGACCGTTCGACAGCCACGTCGGGACCTTGGCCCTGCTCAACCTCTTCGTCGCTGAGGTGGCAGTGGCGCGCCGTTCGAAGGCGACCCAGCGGCTCGACCGACTCGAGGATGCATGGGCCACACACGACGCCCTGACGGACTGAACGGGCCAGGATGATGGCTGCCTCGACGCCTCGTGTCGACCAATGGTTGTGGTCGGTGCGGATCACCAAGACCCGTGCTGATGCGGCGGAGTTATGCCGCTCGGGACACGTGAAGGTGAACGGAAAGACGGTCAAGCCGGCAGCCAAGCTCGCCGTGGGCGACCGCATCGAGACGCGCGTCCACCAACTCGACCGGATCGTCGTCGTCACGAAGCTGATCAGCAAGCGGGTTGGTGCTGCGGTCGCCGTTGAGTGCTTCGACGATCACAGTCCACCGCCACCCGAGCGTCTGCTCGCGCCGCCGGTCTTCGAACGCGATCGAGGCGCGGGTCGCCCGACAAAACGTGATCGGCGACGCCTCGACGAACTCCGCGGGCGGAGTCGACGATCCCGTTGAAAACAGCGCAACGTTGCCATGGGCAGACTCGGGGTGGGGGTTCCCAGACCTGGTTGCGAGGAGTAGCGTTCCGGCTCTGCATCCCAGCGAATCGCCGACGGGCACCAACGACGCTGGCTTCGACGCCGGCCTCGCAGGCGCAGTGGTGACATCGGACGAACACGTCCCCGACTCGGGTCTGTCGGCCGATGAGGAGGCCTTCGCTCCGCAGCCTGCTGTCCGCGGTGGACTGGCGCTCTGGGCGCTCTTCTTGGGCTTCGGCATGCTGATGGTCGGCAACGGCCTCAACCTGGCGGTCCTCGGCGTGCGCGTCGTTGACGAGGGCTTCGGTGTGCGCACCAGTGGTTACGTGATGTCCTGCTACTTCGCAGGCTTCCTGGTCGGTCCCTCGATCATCTCGCGTCTCCTCGCGACCGTCGGCCACATTCGTGTCTTCGCCGGGCTCGCGTCGCTGGCGTCAGGGGCGGTGCTGATCCACTCCATCTCGGTCGTGCCGATCACGTGGGCAGTGATGCGGTTGGTGTTCGGGTTCTGTATGGCGGGGCTGTTCATCGTGCTCGAGTCGTGGCTGAACGACGCGTCGACGCCGAAGACTCGCGGGCGGACCCTGGCGGTCTACATGGTGGTCTCGATGGGTGGGCTCGCGATCGGTCAGCTGATCATCGCGTTCGTCGACACCGCGGGGTACACGCTGTTCATTCTTGCGTCAGTCCTCGTGTCGCTCGCCGTGGTGCCGGTGACATTGGCAGCCACCACGGAAGCACCCCCAGTTCGCGAAGCTGAACGGCTTGGGCTGAGCGAGCTCTATCGCACGGTGCCGACTGGCCTCGTCGGGATGCTGTTCACCGGCATGTCCATTGGTGTGCTGTTGAGTTTGGGTGCCGTGTACGCCGGTGGAGTGGGGTTCAGCCCAGGCCGTCTCGCGGTGTTCCTCGCCCTGCCGACGATTGGCTCGTTGCTGATGCAATGGCCGATTGGTCTGATCTCGGATCGGCTGCCGCGGCGCGGCGTGATCTTTGTTGTCGCGCTCGGCGCCGTCGTCGTCTGTGCGGTGATGGCCATGCTGCCGTCCGATAGTGCGCTGATGTTGGTCGGGATGTTCTTGCTGGGTGGCATGACGTTCCCGCTCTACTCGCTGCTGCTCACGTACACGCTCGACTGGTCAGCGCCCGGCAAGGCGATTGGTGCGAGCAGTTCGCTGCTGCGCGTCAACGGCGCAGGTGCCGTTGTTGGGCCCGTGATTGCGTCGTCGTTCATGGGGTCGATGGGGCCAACGGCGTTCTTCTGGGCGATGGTGGTCACGCACGCCGTCATCGTTGCCTACGTCGGCTACCGGATCGTGTCCGCTGACGCGCTCCCGATGGACCGCCAAGGCAAGTTCGTTGCGTTCCCCGCCCGTTCGACGGAGATGGCCATCCGTCTGGTCGCCCGACCCCTCAAGGCATCTCGCGCCGCACTCCGCCGCAAGAAGCCCCTCTGACCCGGCGTTCAGGCCAGAATTTTCGTCCGCCAGGCTTCGGTCGGAGCGACCTGGTTGAACGTGTAGAGATGGATTCCTTCGATGCCGAGGTCGGCGAGATCACCAGCAAGCGGCCTGAGCAATTGGTCGGGCTCGAACGATCGCTGGGTCATCATCTTGCCGAGCGCCTTGCGGTTCTTCGAGAGGTACCGGAGCGATGTGCCGACGCCGAGGCGAACGCCCATGGTCATCAGCTTGGTCCTGTCGATCACGCCGGGCACGCCGAGGTGCACCGGGACGGTGAGGCCAGCGGCGCGTTCGCCGCGCAGCCAGGTTCGAATCTGGTCTGCGGAGAAACACATCTGCGTGCTCACGTGTGCGGTGCGACCTGAGGCGAGGATCATGTGCTGCTTCACATGCAACGCATCGTGGAGTTGCTCCGAACCGATCAGCGGATGGCTGTCCGGGTATGAGGTGTATCCGATGTGATCGATCTGGCGATGTGCAGGGCCGTCTGCGTCGTCGAGTGCAATGAAGGCCTCGATGAACTCGATGGCGTCGAAGAAGCAGCCCGGTGGGTCGGCGTCGCCACCGACGACGAAGATGTCACGGATTTCGATCTCGACCAAACGATCGCGGATGGTGACGAGATGCTCGGGCGTCTGGACCATCCGGGCAGAGATGTGCGGTGTGACGTGATGGCCGGCGGCGACGAGCGCAGCTGACTCGTCCAAGGTGGTCTCGATCGATTTGGCGGGGGAGCAGGTCATCGAGATGCTCGAGTGCGGGACAAGTTCGGTGACGGCACGTTCGAGGCTCTTCATCGGGATGAGCTCGACCTTGGCGTTCCGGATCATCGACCGCAGTTGCGACGGACCCGGCTGCAAGAGCCCGCGCCGGGGCAGTCGTCGGCCCCGTGTTGACTTCCCGGTGTGCAGCATCTTCGCTTCGGCAGACATTGTTCGCCCCCGTTCTTTGGTTGTTCGATCACGCGTGGGGTCTGACCCCACGTGCGATGGTTGGTTAGTTGAGTCCGACGATGTTGCCGTCGGCGTCGATGTCGATGTGTTGCAACGCAGGTGTCTTGCCGAGGCCGGGCATGGTGCGCATGTCACCGCAGATCGGGTAGACGAATCCGGCACCGACCGATGCGCGGACTTCGCGTACGGGCAGTGTCCAGCCGGTTGGCGCTCCCTTGAGGCTGGCGTCGTGGCTCAACGAGAGGTGCGACTTGGCGATGCACACCGGGAGGTTGCCGAACCCGTTTGCTTCGTAGTTGTCGATCTGCTTGTTGGCTTGCGACGAGAACTCGGCGCCGTCGGCCCCGTAGACCTTGGTGGCCACGGTGGTGATCTTGTCGCGCAGGCTCATCTCGTCCGGATAGAGCACCTGGAAGTTGCTCTCCTCTTCGGCAGCCTCGGCTACCGCATGGGCGAGTTCGGTCGCTCCCGCGCCGCCTTCGGTGAAGTGCATCGAGACCGCAGCGCGAGCGTTGAACTCTTCGGCGATCTCCTTGATGGCGTTGATGTCTCGGTCGTGATCGCCCGGGAACACGTTGATGGCCACGACGGGAGTACAGCCGTGGATACGCATGTTCTCAAGCTGCTTGCGGAGGTTGTCGCCACCCTCGTGCACCTCGTCCGGGTTCTCTTTGAGGAGGTCCTCGGGGAGCGGCTTGCCAGCCACGATCTTGTGCTTGCCGGAGTGTGCCTTGAGGCCACGAACCGTCGCCACAAGCACGGCAGCATCGGGAGCAAGCCCCGACGCACGGCACTTGATGTTGAAGAAGCGTTCGGCGCCCATGTCGGCACCGAAGCCAGCCTCGGTGATGAGGTAGTCGCCCATGTGGATGCCGATCCGGTCCGCGACGATCGAGATGTTGCCGGTGGCGATGTTGCCGAACGGGCCGGTGTGGACGAGGGCCGGAGTGTTTTCCAAGGTCTGCATCAAGTTGGGCTTGATTGCCTCCATCAGGATGACCGCCATCGATCCGGCCACCTTCAGATCCTCGGCGGTGACCGGCGTACCGGACTTGGTGTAGCCGACCACGATGCGACCGAGGCGCTCGCGCAGATCCTGCAGAGACGTACAGAGTGCGAGCGTGGCCATGACCTCGGAGGCGGCGGTGATGTCGAAACCTGTCTCGCGTGGCACGCCGTCGAGGCGTCCGCCGAGGCCGATCACCGCGTTGCGGAGCGATCGATCGTTGACGTCAAGCACGCGCCGCCATGTGATGTTGTGCATGTCGAGTTGCGACTCGTTGCCGTGGTAAATGTGCGCATCGAGTGCCGCCGAGCACATGTTGTGAGCCGCTGTCACGGCGTGCATGTCGCCGGTGAGGTGCAGGTTGAGCAGTTCCATGGGGACGACCTGGCTGTAGCCGCCGCCTGCGGCACCGCCCTTGATGCCGAACGTCGGCCCCATCGACGGTTGGCGCACAGCGATGACGCCCTGCTTGCCGATGTGGCTGAAGCCCTGGCCGAGTCCGACCGTGGTGGTGGTCTTGCCCTCGCCGAGCGGGGTCGGCGTGATCGCTGACACGACGACGTATTTGGCCTTGGGTCGGTCCGCCATCTTCTCGATCGCGTCGAGACCGATTTTTGCGGCGCCCGATCCGTAGGGCTCGAGGCATTCGAGCGGGATGCCGGACGCCCCGGCAATGTCTGCCAGCGGCTTGAGCTGTGCCTTGCTGGCGATCTCGAGGTCAGAGGGAAAACCCATGGTGTTTGTCCGTTCTGCGCGGCGGGTGTCCACCGTGCGGTGTGACGATCGAGAGGCACCTCAATCGCTGGTTCCGTTGTGTCTGACCCACCGGTCGATTCCGCATGGTGGAACGGTTCCACTATACAGAACGCACCCGACCCTGTCGATCCCCAGTGTGCCGGGCGTCATGTTGGGGGAGTTCGCGAAGACGTGAAAGGCTCTCACTTGGTGCAGTCCCGATTCCTCGGAACACGACATGAATGGAAGAACCTCATGAACAAACTCGCTTCATTCACCGTCCTCGTCGGCCTTGGCGCCCTGTCGTTCACCGCGTGCGGCGGCAGCGATGACGGCGGCAGCGATGACGACGGCGGCACCGCCGAGAGCTTCTGCGGCAGCCTGGACACGCTGGTCGCATCAGGCGTTGACCCGAGTGATGACTTCGACCGCGCGATCCAGTCGCTGGAAGACTTGAAGTCGAATTCGCCCGGCGATCTTCAGGCAGATGTCGAGACCTTCATCGACGTGTTGAAGCGACTCAACGAGGCTCCAGAGGACGCCGACCCCGCCGAGTTCGAGGAGGACTTCACCAAGATCGCGTCGGCGGTCGACAACATCCAGTCGTTCGCCGACAGCAACTGCGAAGGCTTGCCTGACGACATCTTCAACTGATTGCTCAACCGACATGGCTGCACTGATGGTGCCCGACCGCGTGGATGCGGTTTCGCCGTTCTGCGACGGACGGGTGATTCCAGCCGACGGGTGAGCTGCCCGTCATCGTCGATGCGCGATCGCACGTACGCTTGAACCATGGCTGACGTCGTCACTGGCCGCCGCGCCGCCGGCAATTCGCTGGTGCCGATGCCTCCGGTCCTGCAGGCCAAGCTGCGGCCGCCGTCGCGTGCCGGCGATCTCGTGCCGCGACCGGAACTGGTGGCATCGATCGTCGAGTCGTCGGCCCCGGTCACGGTTGTTGTCGCTCCTGCCGGCTACGGCAAGACCACGCTGCTGTGCGAGACGGCCGAGGCGATCGGTGCATCGGTGGTGTGGGTCAACCTCGATCCGGGCGACAACGACCCTGCTCGCCTGTGGGGGCACGTCGCTGCCGGACTCGATTCGTTGGGTGCAGATGGCGCACTCGTGCGTGCGGCGCTCGTCGGCGGCGGCCGTCCTGTCGATGCAGTTGTCGCCGCAGTCGAATCGTTCGAAGCGGCCGTGACGCTCGTGCTCGACGATGCGCACGAACTCGCCGGTGCTGAAGTCTGCGAGGGCTGTACTCAACTGATCACACACCCTCCCGCCGGATTGCGTGTGCTGGTGTCGTCGCGGGCGGAGCTCGAGTGGTCGGTGACTCGACTCGTCACGCTTGGCCAACTCGACCGCCTCGATACCACTGCGCTGGCCTTGCTCGGCGACGCGGGAACCGCTGTACTGCAACCGGAGGTCGATGCTGGCTCGATCAGCGCAGACGACGCCCGCACGATCGTAAAGCGCGTCGAGGGATGGCCAGCTGGTCTCCGCCTCGCGAAGCTGGCGATTGCGGGCGGCGGCAACCGGCCCGATCTGGTGGCGGCAATCGCAGGTGACCAGCCCACGGTTGCCCGCTACTTGGCGAACGAGGTCTTCGCCACCCGTTCGATCGAGGAGCAGGAATTTCTTCTGGCGACCAGCGTGCTCGACATGTTGACGCCGGAAGCGTGCGATGCCGTGACCGGACGAAGCAACAGTCTCGGAGTGCTCCACACACTGGTCAACGATCACGTGTTCACGACGATCTGCGACCCGGCCGGCCCGGTCTTCGCGTACCACCGGCTGCTGGGAGAGTTCTTGCAGGCCCGGCTGGCCCAACGCGGCACAGACGCCGTGGCCGCGGTGCACGAGCTGGCGCTGGAACATGCAATCGCAGTCGACGACACCGGGGCGATCGTGCGGCACGCGGTTGCGGCCGGTCGAAGCGACGTCGCCATGGAACGGCTCGCCGAGGAATACATCACGATCGCGAACGACGGCCGGATCGCCGAGTTGTGGATGTGGGTGGCCATGATCGGCCCCGAGCACGTGCTGGCGCATCCGATGCTCTCGTCGACGCCCGCGTGGGCCAGTCTCAATCTCGGCAGGTTCGACGAGATCGAACCATGGCTCGAGTCGTTCGCACTCCTCGACGACCCCTCGCCAGAGCACGCCAACGATTTCGCGATCCACGCCGCTGCCCTCAGATGCCACCGTGATCGGCACCTCGGACGTCTCGATGCGGCGACTGCGCACGGACTCGACCTCGTCGACCGGCTCACCGACGCCTCCACGCAGATCGTGTCGTCCAACGCACTCGCTGCGGCGGGCGCCGCACTCGCACTCTCCGGCGAGAGCGAGCGAGCCCGTGATCTGCTCGAGCGAGCGGTGCGCATCGGAATGGACGTTGGCGAACCGTCGGCAGTCGTGATGGCCCACAACTATCTGGCGTTGATCGCGACTGATCGCGAAACCGCGAGTCGCCATGTTGCCTGCGTCTTCGATGTTGTCGACTCCCCTGAGCTCGAGCGATTTCACATTCCGGCAGCTGCGTGGCTGACCCGGGCGCGCGGGAGCATTGATGACGGCCGAGTCGCCGACGCAGCCGACCAGCTCGAGCGTGCGCTCGAGCTGGCGCACGCTGGCAGCGAACCGTTGCTCGAGATCCTGATCGCACTGCAACAGGCCCGGCGTTGCCATCTGGTGGGAGACGACGAGCACCGCCGTGCTGAGTTGCGTCGAGCAGAGACCTTGCTCGAGGAAGTGTCGGAAACCGGGTGGCTGCGCGAGCAACTGCAGGCCACGCGAGCAGCCACTCGCTTCGCGCCACGTGACGACGCGAATTTGCCGAATGGCGCCCGTGACCTCTCCGAGCGCGAGCTGGCCGTGCTGCGGCTGCTGCCGCACGACCTCAGTCGGAAACAGCTCGCGCGTCAGCTGTACGTGTCGGAGAACACGGTCAAGACACATCTCACCTCGATCCGACACAAGTTGGGTGCGCGCGAGCGGTCGGCATTGGTTGATCGAGCACGCGAACTGGGGATCATCGACGGGTGAGCCGGGGCGCCGGGCGATGTCAACGCCGTGGCCGAGGCGCACGCTGGTGGTTGTTCACCGGACGGTCCGGTGGCAGCGACGAAAGGACATCGCATGTCTCTCCAGGTCACCAAGACGTTCAACCTCGACACCGATCCCGACAGCCTCTTCGAGAAGCTCACCACCGAGTTCACCGAGGTGGCGAACTGGGCCAGCGGCATCGACTCATCGGAGCCGAACCCCAAATACCAGTCGGTCGCGGCGGGTGTGCCGGGTGGTCGCGTGTGCCAGGTTCCCGGATTTGGTCGCGTCGACGAGCAGTTGGTTCGCTACGAGCCAGAGTCACGTACGTTCGCCTACACCGCTGAGGCGGAGAAGATCCCGAGCTTCGTGAGCGACCTCAAGAACACCTGGTCGCTTCGTCCCATCGGACAGGCAACCGCTCTCACGATGAACCTCACCGCCGATGTGAGCGGCCCGCTCGGGGCAATCATGAAGCCGATGATGCGTCGCCAGTTCGACAAGGCACTCGATGCGATCGGCGCCGACCTCGCGGCGATCGTCGAGAGCGGCAAGGTCTCCGACCGCAAGGCCAAGGAGCTGGCAAAGGCCGGACGCTGAGGCTGGCGTTGCGCCGCGCTGTGTGCGCGAGAATGGCGCATGGCCTCCAAGACCGTCACCGCCACCATTTCGTCCGGCAAGATCAAGGGCAAGCTCGACTCGTCCGGTCGGATGGCGCACTTCCGCGGTATCCCCTTCGCTGTGCCACCCGTCGGTGAGCGCCGGTGGCAGCCGCCGGCACCGGTCGAGTCGTGGCGTGGGACGCGCGACTGCACCAAGTTCGGCCCGTACGCATATCAGCGTGCTGCAGGGTTCGAGTTGTTCCTCAACACACTGTTCGAAGGTCTCGGCCTCGGAGCAGCGCGCAAGCGGACGCTGAAGACGGCCATCAAGATGGCCAAGGTCAAGCAGAGCGAAGACTGCCTGCAGCTCAACGTGCGAGCGCCCGCCCACGCCACGCGGCTCGACCGCAAGCTGCCGGTAATGGTGTGGATCCACGGCGGCGATCACACTGACGGCAGCGGAACCGAGCCGCACTACAACAGTGATGCCCTCCCCGAACGCGGATGTGTGCTCGTCACGATCAACTATCGCCTCGGCATGTTTGGGTTCCTGGCCCACCCGGAGTTGGCTGCTGAGTCAGCAGACGGCGTGTCCGGCAACTACGGACTCCTCGATCAGATCGCCGCCCTCAAGTGGGTGCGTGACAACGTCGCCGAGTTCGGCGGCGACCCTGACAACGTCACCATCTTCGGTGAGTCGGCGGGCGGAGAGGCAGTGCTCAATCTGATGACCACTCCTCGAGCTCGTGGCCTATTCCACCGAGCGATTGCGCAGAGCCCGAGCGACAGCGGCCGATGGCTGCACCTGCGTCGTCCAGCGCTCGACTTCCAAGCCGCCGAAGACGCCGGTGTCGAGTTCGCCAACGAGGTCGTCGGATCGTGGGACGGGCAGTTGGTTCGCCTCCGGGAGATGTCGGCTGAGGAGCTGACGATGCACTACCAGAAGCTCGCGTTGCTTGGCCGCCACTTCTATCCGGCCGTTGACGGCGTGATTCTGCCGACGACGCCGATGTCGGCATTCAGCGCGCAGCAGCAGGCGTCGGTTCCGCTGATGATCGGGTACAACAGCGACGAGGCCACGATCTTCGCCGACTTCATGCACCCGGCCGGCGGCGAGTTCTACCGGGACAACGGTCAGGACCCGATCGAGCCCGTGCCCGTCGACGACGCCCGGGCAGCGTTCTCCCGGTCGTACTCCTCGAGCGGTCAGGTCGACCGGTTGATGGCTGCGTACCCGGGGCTCGCCACCATGGACACCGCAGCGATCACCAAGCACGGTGGCGACCACATGTTCGGCGTGCACGTCGACCATGCGGCACGTCAACACGCCGCAGGCGGTCACGCCGTGTATCGCTACTACTTCACGGCCACGCCGCCGTCGAAGAAGCAATCGGCCGGAGCGTTCTACGCCGCGGAGATCTTCTACGTGTTCGACACGTCGTTCCCGATGATTCCTGTCGCTGACGACGCGCACCTGACGATCGATGACATGGGCGATCGCTGGTTTGCCTTCGCTGCAACCGGTGCCCCTGACTCCCCGGGCCGCGAGACGTGGCCGGCCTACGACCCTGGCGATCCGCGCCACATGGTCTTCGGGCGTCCGCAATCGGGCGTCGCAACCGTGCCGCCCTCGCCTGGCATCGACCTGATGCGCGAGCGCATCGAATGGCTCACCGAGACCCTGGCCGCGCCAGCCGAGCAGCCGAGCGCCGCCGCAATGGACGGCAGCGACGGACCCGAGCCGGAATCAGCCGGCGTCTGACGCTGCACCAGCCTGTCCGCTTGACACTCGAGGTCAATTGGATGGCTCAGGCGGACGTCTACGGAGCTTCGA